>CALBXV010000634.1 GCA_937890045.1 uncultured archaeon | reverse complement strand
TTTATGTCTTTATCTTTATCTTTATCTGGTTGTATTCCACTTGTTGCACATCAACTTATACAAGGTACGCCAAAAATACTTCTTACATATAAAGAAGTTAAAACCATTAAGGCAATGAAAGAAGCAAGTGCAAGATTAGAACAACAATATTGGGAAAATGAAAATGAAAGAATTAGAAAAGAAAAAGAAGAAAAAGAAAAAGAAGAAAAAGAAAAGAAAAAAAATATCGTCAGCAAAAGCAAAGGGTAGAGAATTACAAAAATGGGTTGCTTATGAAATTTCAAAAATTACCCATATTAAATGTGGTAAAGATGAATTAATTGAAAGTAGAGAGATGGGACAAAGTGGAGTTGATATTAAATTAATAGGTGAAGCACAACAACTTTTCCCATTTTCAGTTGAATCAAAAAGATGTGAAAAGATTAATTTATCAAAAGCTATTGAACAAGCAAAAGCCAACCAAAAAGAAAATACAGATTGGTTATTAGTAACAAGAAAAAGCAATGAAAAAGCTATAATTAGTATGGATGCTGAAGTATTTTTTAAATTATATGAACAAATTATAGAGTCAAAACATATATTTTAAAGGAAAAATAAATATGATATTAGCAGTTATAGGTGATATTCATGCAAGCCATGATAATATTAAAGATACTTCATTAGGTATGGAGAATTTAATTAATATATTAGAAGATAAAGAAGTTCAATATTTGCTTATTTCAGGAGATATATTTCATGATTTTAATATAGGTGGTAAAGAATCAAGTTTTGGTAGTGTATTCGATTCTATAAGTTCACCTTTACATGATTTTTTATATAGAGATGAAAGAAGAAGAATTATTATGATCCCTGGAAACCATGATATGTCTACTGATGATAATCAGAAAAATGCTTTAGTTTCTTTTGATTATAAATCTAGAATTTTTGTATCTCACAATATACAGAGTTATAGTATAGGTGATGGTGTAAATATAATTACTTTGCCTTGGATGTATCCATCTATGTATGAAAATAAAGATGAAATAATAGAAGAATTACAAAATAGAATAGAAAATAATAAAGATGGATTTAATGTATTATTGGGACATTGTCAAGTTGAAGGAACAGAACTTCCTAATAATCATGTAGTATTTGGTGGGGATTTTACTTTTACTAAAGATGAAATTGATTCTTTTGGTTTTCATATTGTTGCATTAGGGCATATACATAAACAACAAGGGTATTATACAGGTACACCTTGGCAACATGATTTTGGTGAAAGTAGTTTAACAGGTAGCGTAAGAATAATAGATATATACAAACAGGGTATTCTTGAAGATGAGATTATAGAAATACCAGATACAGCTAAATACTATAATATAGATGTAAAATCCATAGATAAATTTAAATGTCGTAAAATAGATTATGTAAAGATTAAAGGTAAACAATTACCAAATAAGAAATTACCTGATAATTATATATTTGAAAAACAGAAAGAAATAGCAACAATAAAATCAAGAACAGATGCATCAATTACAGATAATATAGAAACACTATTAAAGAAATATATAAAAGATAAGAAAATAGAAGTAAATATTAAAGAATTAATAGAAGTATTAAAAGATATAGATATAGATAATACTTATCTACCACAAGGTTCATTAAATAGATTTAATTCTTTAACTTTAACTAATATAGGCCCACATAAAAATACACATATAGATTTTGAAGATCCAATACTTGCTATATCAGGTGAAAACGCTTCTGGTAAAACTATTTTACTAGAATCAATGTTTGCAGCTTTATATGGTAAATTCCCATCTTACGGAAAAATATCTAATATATCAGATAATGGAAAAATAGAAACAACATTAATTACAAATACAGGTAAATATAGAATTGTACGGAAAGTAAATAAAGGTAAAAATACAGCATTTATTTATGATGGTAATAAAATATTAGTAGGTCCTAAAGTAGGTGAAGTTAATAAATATATAGAAACATTAATAGGCCCAGAAGAACTTTTATTATCTTCTGTATTTTCTACACAATTTTCTTATGGTGATATAGTTGATTTAGACCCATCAGAAAGAAAAAATATCTTTCATAAACTGCTTGGATTAAATTATATACTGGGTATTAAAGAAAAAATAGATAGTAAATTGGATAAGTCTGTTGGTAAAAAAGAATTTATTATTAATAGACTTAATATGCAAAATACAGATACACTTAAATATGATATTGAAATATCTAAAAATAAATTAATAGAAGTTTCAAAAAAACTTAAATCTAATACAGATAAATTACATAAATATAATAATGATTTACAAAAGCCTATTTCTAATAAACATGATAAAGAAATAGATGATAAAACAAAAAAATATGATAAATTAACAAAACAACTAAAAGAAAAAACAGTTAAAATGTCTGAATTATTAAATATTACTAATAAAGAACATTCACATATAAAAAAATACAATGAAAAAGAAAATAAAATAAAAAGAAAAATAGAACAATATAATAATACAATTATATCATTAAAAAATGAAAAAACTAAATTAAATGATGTAGGATGTAAAGAAGATTTATTACAATGTAAATTTATAAATAGTGCTTTAAAAGCAACAGATAAGATAAAAAAATTAAAAGATGAAATGTCTATATGGTTAAAAGATGAAAATAAAATTTTAATGAAATTAAAACAAATAAAACAGCAATCTTCAAAAGATAAAAATAAATTTATTATTCCAGATGTTAATGAAAATGAACATACAAAATTAGGATTAAGACTCTCTGAACTTAAATTAGAAAATACAAGAAAAAAAGTAGATATAAATAAAAAAATAGATATTGTAAAAAATATAATTACACAGGATAAAATATCTCAAGCAGAAATTAAAAAAGAACTAGAATTTTGTAAAAAAGGTATATTAGAATCTTTAGAACTGGAATCACAAATAAAAGAAATAACAACAGAAATCTCTAAAATATCTGTGCTATCAACAGCATTTAGTAATAATGGTATACCACAACTAATTATAAATTCAGCTCTTCCGCAGTTACAGGATATATTAAATATATTAACTAAATATATTAGTAAATATAGTATACAAATATCCACACAGGAAGAACTAAAAAGTGGTAGTATAAAAGAAACTATTGGTTTTATAATTGATGATGGGATTAAAAAGCGTGATGTTAAATATTTCTCAGGTGGCGAAAAGAAGTTGCTTAAATCTTTAATTAGATTAAGTCTATCTATATTTCAGACTCAAAGAACTAATAGAAATTATAAAATACTATTTATGGATGAAGCTTTTGATTCTTTAGATAAAAATAATGCTTTACGCTTATTAAAGATATTATATAATTTATCAAATAGATTTAATCAAATATTTATAGTATCACATTTTACTGATGTTTTGTATAATCTTACTAATTGCATTAAACTTGAAAAGATATCTAATAAAACAATAATTAAATGAAAAAAGAGGATATTATATGTTATGTTTGTAAAAAAGAAATAGATTCTAGAAAATATGTAATATTACCTAAATCTAATAAATATCAATTTAATTTACATAGACATAATAAATGTTATCCATTTTCTGAAAAGTTTATTAAGCACGGTTATATTGGATCTAGTGTATGGAAAAAGTTTATTAATGAAAAAGAAAAAAGAGGTTAAATTTCATTGTTACGGTAATAGTGAAATATTTACAGAAAATATCTGTGCACAAGATGAATGTAAATGGCTTATATCTTGTAAAGTGTTGTCTGGTATTCATGTAGATATGTTTGAATATTCTTTAGTTGAACTTTTATATGGGACTATTACTTATACTGAACTTGTAAATGTTTTAATGAAGAATTATAGTATAAGTAAAAATGCAGCAAAATTAGCTATTACAAGATGGAAACGTATAGAAAAATTAAAGGATAAAGATGGAAATATCTGTTAAACAATGTATATATTGTGAAAAGCATGTACCTAAAAGAGATCCAAATAACTTTAGTTTTATAAAAGAAATGATATGTTATAATTGTTGGCTTAAATTACCTTTAAAAATATTTGAATTAAAAAGTATACCACAATATATACCAAAAGAACAATATAGGCAATATCTAAAATTAAGACTTAAACAATATGAAGATGGAAAAGTCTAATAAAAAATGTATATGTTGTAAAAATGATATACTTCCTAATGATAGAATTAATGTTACCCGTATAAAAGGAATAGTATGTTATAATTGTTGGCTTAAATTACCTTTACATATGTTTGAAGTTTCTAACGTTCCACTATATATACCAAAAGAACAATATAAACAATACTTTAAAGCAAAATTTAAGCAATATCAATTTAAAAGATTATCTAATGGTCATGTTTATAGAAAAGTAAGTTGATATAGTAATGGAAATATTGGAAGTATCTATTAAAAAATGTTTATGGTGTAAAAAAAATCTTAATGGAGATCTAGGTTATTATACCCGTTTAAGAGGAATACTATGTTATCATTGTTGGCTTAGATTACCTGTATATGAAATACCTACATATGTACCAAAAGAACAACATAGACAATATATAAAATTAAAAATTAAACAATATGATAATCAAAATAAAAGGTAATATAGCAAAGATATCTGGTAATTATGATATTGCTTCTTTAAATAAGGCTTTAACATTTAAATCACCTAATTACTGGTTTTCACCAGCCTATAAATCAGGTGTATGGGATGGTCGTGTTAAATTTTTAAAAAATGATAAATTTCCTGTTGGCTTTTTACAAAGAGCAACTAAAGTATTAGGTCAAGATGTAGAAATAGAATATATTGGTAATTATCCTAAAGTTGATCTTAATAATTTAACAGAATATCTAGATAGAGCAAATTTAAGAGATTATCAAGTTGATGCAATAAAATGTGGTATTAAAAATAGACTAGGTATAATAAATCTTGCAGCAAATGCTGGTAAATCCAGATGTATAGCAGGTATAATATCAGCATTTCCACAATCACAATTTCTTGTATTAGCTCATAGGATAGATATATTAACAGAACTTCAGGAAACATTTGATGAATTTTTAACAATGCAAAATTATGAGTTATCAACATTTCAAAGTGCTAAAAAGTATGATTTAATACAATTTAATGGTGTTTTAGTTGATGAAGTACAAACAGTCGCAGCAAATACATTTTATAAAATAGTCAGTAGTTGTGTTAATGCTAATATAAGATTAGGTTTTAGTGCAACACCAAAACGTAGTGATGGTAAAGATTATTATATAGAAGCTGCTGTTGGTAAACCTATTATTAAATTAGAACAATCAAAATTAATAGAAAAGGGTATATCTGTAAAACCAAAAATTTATTTAATACCTTATAAAGTAGATTTTATCGATGATAAATCATATAGTAGAGCAGAAGATATGTTAATAAACGATAAAAAAAGAAATCAAATAATTGCTGATTTATGTAAAAATAGAAATGAAGTTATGATATTATTCAGAAGAATAGATCATGGAAAAATATTACATAATTTAATACCTGATTCTGTTTATATAGATGGTAATGATATTAAATCTAAAAGAGATAAAATTAAAAAAGATTTTAAAAAGGGTAAAATTAAGATATTATTATCATCTAATATATTTGATACTGGTGTTAATTTAAATAATATTAAAACATTAATATTAGCATGGGCTGGCAAAAGTCCTTTTGGATTAACACAGAAGATAGGTAGAGCATTAAGAAATTGTAAAGGCAAGGATTCAGTTGAAGTATTTTGTTTTGCTGAACTGGGTAATAAGTATTTTGAACAGCATACTAAAATAAGAGTAGATGAACTTACTAAAGAAAAATATGATATTCGCATTTGTGATGTCTTTGGAAAAAGTGGATGTAAATATGATTAAGACATTAGATATTTTAATATTATATGAAGAGATGGTAAGGAAATATCATATACCACAATATAAGATTAATAGACATGGTAAAAATTTTATTAATTTTAAAAAGACATTTAAGAAATTAAGAACAATTTTAATTAATTTGGATATTCCACCATATGAGTATATGGTTGCACAATTTGAAGAAAGAGGTAACAGACCTTATCCAAATCAATTAATATCTAAACAAGCAATAAATAGATTTAAAAACTATTCTAATTCTATTGATGTAAAAGGTATACATGAAATACAAGAAAGTTATTTAAAAAATCTTATTGAAAACGGTTATACAGTTGAAGAAGCTTTAGGAATAGATATATTTTATTATTATTTTAGATGTATGAAATTAAAAAATCACCCTAAAGAATGGAATACTAAAGTTTTACAAGAAATAAAAAGAATACCTAAACTTAAAAATATAGTAAAGAGGGGAATGTATTGAACACACAATTTGAAAAATTGTTATTATCTGCTCTATTAAAAGATAAACAATTTTTAAATGAATCAATATCTTATATTGATGATGATATATTTCAAAATCAATATTACAAATATTTCTTTTTTATAATTGAAACATATCATAAAAAATGTAAAGACATTATACCTTATGAAACTTTTATCTTTTTATTACAGAAAACTATAAATAGTCAGGGTTTTCATAAAGAAGAATCATCTATCATAGTAAAAAATATAACTGAGATATTCAATACTAAATATGATATTAATTTTATAAAAGAAGAATTAAGTAGTCATATTAAAACACGAAAATTTAAAAAGAGATTATCACAGGCAATAAAAGATTTTGATATTAATAAGGTAGAAACTATACTTTCTGATTTAAAGAATATAAATAAATATAATCCAGATAGTAATAAACCAGTTGAATATGTATCTTCTTTAAATAATAGAAAATCACGACCTTCTCCTATACCAACAAAAATAAATGATTTGGATAATAAATTAAGTGGTGGGATAGCACCTGGAGAATTTGGTTTAATTAACGCACAAACAGGCGGTTGTAAATCAACATTATTATTAAATTTTGCTTGGGGTGCTGTTATGGATAAGAAAAAAGTATTATTTGTAACATTAGAAGATTCAATAGAAACAGTTATGCAAAGATTTGATGCTTTATTTTCTAATCTTGATTTTATAACATTTAGAAAAGATCCTGATAAATCAAAAACATTATTAAAAAAGGTAGAAAAACATAAAAACTTATTATATATAAAAGATTTTACAGGCGGAGATTTTTCTATTTCTAAATTAGGTTCTATTGTTGCTAGTATGAAAAATATAGATCTTATTATTTTAGATTATTTAGATGAAATAGCAACTGTTTCAAAAAGAGATAGTAGATGGCAAGAAGTTGAAGATGCAGCAAGAGAACTAAAATCATTAGCAAATGAAACTAATATTCCTATATGGACAGCTTCTCAAACAGCAGCTTCTAGTTATGGAAAGGAATTTGTTGGTTTGAGAGATACATATGGTGGTAAAGGTAAAGTACATATAGCACATATAGTATTAACAGTATGTCAAACAGAAGATGAATTAAAAAATAATAAATTAAGATTATTAGTAAGTAAACAAAAAGCAGGCCCAAAAGGTGGAGTTATATCATGTAATATCAATTTAGCTAAAGTTAGAATATGGGATGCAAATATATTATAATAGTAATTGATAAAAGGATAAGAAAATGCGATTTAGAAAAGAAGTAATGGATGAGTATGAAGATGTATTAAAAACCATAGAAGAATATGGTTACAAAGATGGTGCTTACGAATTATCAGAAGAATTAAATGGTAATACTATCACCGATGATATGTTAATATTGCAAGGTCAAGCAGAAGCTCTGAAATGGTTATTAGATGGAGAAGTACAAAATGATCTTGAACT
>CALBXV010000633.1 GCA_937890045.1 uncultured archaeon | reverse complement strand
AGTTGCACCGAAATTTTGATTTAATATTAATTTACTATCAACAGTGACGATTTCTGCTATTTCTGCACTCGCTTTTGGAACGCCAGATAATACTTGAGCTTCAAATACAATATATAATAAATTTTTATTTGTTCTAGTAATAGAATATGTTCCTAGAAATTTATTTATTTTAGCATCAGTATTAGTTTCTTCTTTTATTTCTCTAATTAAAGCATCTTCTGCAGTTTCAGATTCATCAACATATCCACCAGGTAACATCCATGTATCGTTTTTTACATAATTTGGACGAACTAATACAATATCGTTATTATATAATAAAATTGATGCAGTAACTGGAGAAGGATTATTCCAAAATGTAAAATAACATTTAGAACATTTTAATTTAGCATTATTTTCTATAGTAACTATTTCTAAATTAGCTTTACATAAAGGACAATAACGCATTTGTATATATTAAACAAATAAATAGAATATAAATGAATATTATGATTTAGAATTCCAAATTAATTCTTCACAATCTTCTAAATTATTTGAATATCTAGCTAAAACAAAAAGTAAATCAGATAAACGATTAAGATAAATTAAAGATAGTGAATTAACAGAATATTTTTCAGAAAGTAAAACAATTTTACGTTCAGCTTTTCTGCATAGTGAACGGCATACATGAAGAAAAGCAGCAACATTAGAACCCGAAGGAAGAATAAAATTAGTAAGTTTGAGTATTTTTTTATCTGTATCATCAATAAATTTTTCTAAAGTAACTATATTTTCTTTAACTATTTTCATATTAGAATTTATTTCATTTTTATAAGAATGAGACAAATCTGATCCTATAATAAAAAGTTCGTTCTGAACTTTAATTAGTATATCATGAATAAAGTGATTTTTATTAAAACTATCTGCTAGACCTATAAACGAGTTTAATTCATCAATAGTACCATAAGCATCAATTCTAATATCAGATTTACTAACCATATTCCCATACAGATTAGTTTTTCCTTTATCACCAACTTTTGTATATATTTTCATAATATCTTTAATTATATTTATCATTAAGGATTAATTTAATTCTTCTGATTAATGTTGGACCTATAAAGACTAATAATAACGCTGTAAAAAGTTCATGTGCTGGTCCTGCTGGCCATAGAAAACCTCCAAGTGGTAAGAATAATCCTATTAACAAATTACCTATTAGAAACCAAAATTTATCAAAATTCCCATATAATAAATTAAATAATACAGGTAAAGAGAGAATAGAAGTAAGTACATCATATAATAATGTAAGTAAACATCCGAAAATACCCAATTGAAGTTTAGAAGGAATATTAGAAGATTTATACCAAATAAAACCAGATAGAATGCCAATAAGACTCATAGATAATGAAGTGATAACTGTCCAAAAACCTACTCCAAAATAGAAAATATCAGTCAATAATATGGAAAATAATCCAACAAGAAATCCAAGAAAAGGACCACCAATAATACCAGAAAGTATTGTTATAAATGAAACTAACTTAATATTAGGAAGACTAACAAGAATTATACGAGTAGAAACACTAGTAGCAATTAAGGCTGAAGCTAGAGCTAAACGGATTTTAACATTTTTTTCATTCATAAATCAGATCAGATTCATATGGGTCTTGTAAATACCAAGCTACAGTGGAATTATTTTCTAAAATAAATTGATTAGAGCTAACTTGGCCTTGTATCCAACCAAGATCTTCATCCCATAACCACCATAACCAATATACATTATTAGGAATTTCATTTACAGAATTAATAGATTTAACATATACACCTAAAGAAGACTCAGAATAATCAACTACAAATAATTCATTAGTTAGATTAAATAATGAATTTCCAACATTTGTACGAGAATTATTATACCAAACAAGATTATTTGAATCATATTTGATAAGAAGGTTGACAGAGATTATATTTTTGTCAGTATAATTAATAACATGTTTTTTATCAAAATAGTTGATTTTGAGATAATAACCCAATATAATTGTAAGAGATATTATTAGTATTATACAAAAGAAAACAAGAGGTTTTTGTTTAGACATATAGGATGGATAAACCATCCATCATATATATATTATTAGCAATTAGTTTAATAAGAAATACAACTTTATAATATATAATTGGAATTAAAGTCTTTTTTGAAAGTTATTAATGAATTAAATTCATTAGGTCCTAATCCAAAATTTGCCCCAACACATATAATTTTAGCATACATAATAGTAGCAACTAACAAAATTGGAAGAGTTAGATTATCTAAAATAATAGGGATAGGAGAAGGATCAGTTAGAACCTTATTAAAAATTTTAGTTAATTTAAACTTAATTACGATTACAACTGAAGGATGTGAATTAACTAGCAACGGTATTAAATTATACGAAGAATTAAAAAATCTAATTTCTGAATGGAAAGAATTACCGGTTGGAAAATTAACAATAGACAAGCACAACATTATAATAAAAGTAAGAAATTGCGGTCATTTGATAAAACATGGAATAATAGAAAGAGACGCTGGAATAATAGCAGGTGCAACAGGAATAATAAGTTTAGTAATAAAAAATAATGAGTTTTGTATTCCTGGTGGAAGTAATAACTGTGAAAAAGATTATCCAGATATTATTTGGAATGAATTAAGAACTAAATTTATTTTAAGCGATAATGATGTAATAATAATATCAGGGTCTAAAAATATACATAGTGCTATTTATGGAGCAATAGCAGGTTCACTTAAATTAATTTATAAAAAGTTAAAGGTTTAGGATAAACAGAATTTGTGATAAAAAAGATATGAGACAAAGAGCTTATATATCTTCTAACTATAATTAAAATTGAAAGACTTTAGATGATACGAGAGGAAGGAGACAAACAAAATAATCATAACATAGCTCTACAACTACTTGAGGTTTAATTAATGGCAGAAATATGCAAAAATTGTGGTTTACCAAAAGATCTGTGTGTTTGTGAAGAATTAGATAAAGATGATTTATCAATACTAGTAAAATTAGAATTAAGAAAATTTAGAAAACCAACGACTATAATAGAGGGTTTAAACTCTAAAAATCATGATTTAAAAAAGATGACATATAATTTAAAAAAGAAATTAGCATGTGGAGGTGCAATTAAAAATGAGATAATAATAATCCAAGGAGATCATAGAGATTTAGTTAAAGAATATTTAGTATCAGAAGGATTTGATGAATCAGTAATTGAAGTGCAATAATGAATATACATGACTCTGAAAAAAATTAAGATTAGACGAAGATCTTTATTTAGAGAAAAATTTTGTCCTAAATGTACAAAACAAATGAATGCTGAAAAATCTAGTATAGGTGGTTGGCTAATTCCAAATGAATATACATGTAATAATTGCGGATATAAAGGAATTGCGCTAGAAAAAGAATAAGATGAATTAAGTTATATTATTTTTCTAAGTAATAAATAGTGTATTAAATGTATACAAATAATAGAAAACTAAAACAGTTAATTAATATTCAATTACTATTCGTTTCAATAATAACAGGATTAATGGCGATTTCTTTTATAATAGGTCCTTTAGTTATTTTTCAATCAATTGGATTAGAAAAATTTAGTAATAGCGCTATTTATTCTCAGATTATAGGACCTTTACCTTTATATTTTTTTGGAACATATATTTATAAAATACCAGAAATTCCAACAATTTTTTTATTTTCATTACTTTGGTTAATTAGTTTAATAATATTTGTAATTATATCAAGAACTCCAAATTCAATAATTAGCAAAATAATTCATTTGTTTAGAAATAGAGCGGATAATAGAATTGATAATAATTTATTTACAATAATAATTACTTTTACATCATTATTATTCATATTATTAGTAGTTGAAATTATTCAAATTAATATTGGAATAACAACTGGAGTTATTCCTTTATTAGATCCATTAACTACTTTAACATTATTGCAATATGCTGCTGTGGCAGAAGAAATTGGCTACAGAGTTGGAATAATAGGAATAATGACCTGGATATATTTATCTGTTATAAAGCGTAGAACTGAATCAATAAAAATACTTTATAATCCGTCATATTATTTAAAAGAATATTTAAATAAAAAACAATTTAATTATTCGATAAAATTTTTATTCTCAATAAATATAATAAGTTCAATACTTTTTGGTTTATCTCATTTCTCATATGGAGGAGGATGGGAAGTTGGAAAAATTTCATTGGCTGCTATTGCAGGAGTAGCTTTAGGATGGTTGTATATAACAAGAGGATTATTTGTTTCTATTGCTTTGCATTGGTGCTTTAATTATTTTTTGACAACATATTATTATGTAGATGAAGTATTTAATACAACATATTTAGCTAACTCAGTTTACATATTAGTATTATTAGTTGGTTTATTAAATGTAATAATAATTTTAATAAAATATCGAAGTGATAGAAACAAATAAAGAAATTGAGTATTAATTTATATATTTAAATTAAGATAAAAAACAATTATGGATGCAAAATGTCCAAATTGTGAGTCTATAGCAGAATATAATATAAAAAAAGAAGTTATAAAATGTTCTAAATGCAATTTTAAGAGTTCCTATGATGAATATATAGAAATAATGAAGGGGCAAATTGAATATAAAGCAAATGATTACATATTAAAATGAATAGAAATTACAACTAATTTATTATTTTTTATGATTAATTATAATTATCTATCACCTATTTGATTAAAGATTGATTAAAGAATCAAAATGAATTCACAAAGTTCCTAAAAACATATAAATGATTTTAGAAATTAATGGCTGCAATAGCAACTCAAAGAAGTATAAAATCAAGATTTTCAGAAGAGAATATTTATGCTTCAGATACTGCGATAGAGATAATATTTCCTAAGGGAAGAACACGAGATGCCGCAAAATTTTTTATTGATTGGTTAAAGAAAAGAGATGGGAAAGCTACAAAAAACGCAGTGAGTAAATTTGCAGATGATTTACAAAGTAATTTTTACAATAAAGATGGTGTAGAATTTAAATATAGTAGAAGAAATTTTTACATGACAATATTAAGAACATTATTAGATTTAGGATTCATAAGTAAAAACGTTCCTATATGGGATGATAGTAGAAAAAAAACTTTGTATTTATATACAAGCAACATTTTTGATATTCCACAAAGAGCACCTTCCATAGGTTTTTGGAAACAAGCATATTATGTATGTAAGAAGTGGAATGAGATGTTCAAATAAATTCTTTTTAAGATAAATTAAGATTAATAAATATAGTTATAATAAAAAGATATATGAAAATGCTAAATAATAAAATAGCTTTAATTACAGGATCTACAAAGGGTATTGGTAAATCAATAGCTTATGAGTTTTCGAAACAAGGAGCAAATGTAATCATTACAGCAAGAAATCAAAATGAGATAAATGAAGTTGTAAGAGATATTAAAACGAAATATAATACAGAGTCTTTAGGAATTCGAATGGATATTACTAAACAACAAGATGTAGACATATTATTCAAAGAGATTATGAATAGATATAATAAAATTGATGTGTTAATAAATAATGCAGGTTATCCATTAATATCAAAGTTATGGAATATGAGATTTCATGAAGTTACTGATGAGGATTATGATAAAATATTTGAAGTCGATGTTATGGGCGCTATTAGATGTACAAGAAAAGTTATACCCATAATGATGGAGAACAAAAATGGTGTTGTGATAAATATTTCTTCAACACCAACAATTTCAGGACATGATAAAGGGATAGCGTATACTATAGCTAAATCAGGGTTATCAGGTTTGACTAAACATATAGCATATGAATATGGCAAATATAACATAAGAGCTAACACATTAGCTTTAGGAAATATTAAGACACCAAAAACTTACGACATATTAAATGAAAAAGAAAAGAAGTTGATAGCAGAAGAATCAATATTAAATAGATGGGGGGAACCTAGAGATGTAGCAAAAACATGTGTTTTTTTATCATCAGATTATAGTGAATTTATAACTGGGCAGACAATTATTGTAGATGGTGGAGCTACAATAAGATAGAAATTATTTAAAAATTGTTGCTTTTATTCCAGAACAGTGAACTTCACCAGTAACTCTTCTAATAAATGATTCACAAGCAAAACATTCAACAAAAGATCTTTCGGAATCAATAAGTGGACAATGAATAGTGTCTTTTTGTAAAATACTAATCTTTTTCTTACTAACTACACCTTTTAATGCTTCTTTAGCAGATTTAGCAACTCGTAACGCTTTATCTTTTTGATAAATTTTTACATTAAATTTAGTTTCAGGAATATCATTATTCAATTGAATTATTATTTAATTTTTTACATATTTAAATAATTAAATTAAAGATACGGTATTTTAGTGATTTACTATGTTAGTAGAAAACTATTAATTAGATAAGTAATATCACTAGAATATAATTAGTGAAAATTAATGGGAGAAGATATAGATAATCTAGATGCTTGGCGTAGAACTGCATACTCAAATGATATAACTAAAGAAAATTCTGGAGAAGAAGTTATAGTATTTGGATGGGTGGCAAGTTATAGAGACCAAGGTAATCTAATATTTATTATAATCAATGATAAATATGGCAGTATACAAATAACAGTAAAGAAAAATGAGATAAAAGATGAAATATATCAAAAAGTCAATAATATAAAAGAACAAGCAAGTATAGGAGTTAGGGGAATGGTGAAATTAGCCAAAAAAGCTCCAAATGAAATAGAGATTGTGCCAATTGATTTAAAGATATTATCTAAATCTGAAAAAACTTTACCTTTTAACATATTTGCTAAAACTTTACCAAGTATAGATAAAAGATTAGATATACGAGCGTTTGATTTAAGAAGAACAAGAGCTCAAAATATTTTTAATGTAAGAGAAATTATAATAAAAGCAATTAGGGAATATTACAATAATACAGGTTACAGAGAAATAAACACACCAAAAATTATTTCAAGTGCTACAGAAGGTGGAGCGGCTTTATTTCCAATTTTATATTATAATAGAGAAGCATTTCTAACTCAAAGTCCACAATTATATAAAGAGCAGTTAATAGTAGCGTTTGAAAAAGTATTTGAAATAGGGTCAGCTTTTAGAGCTGAACAATCACGTACATTATCACATTTAAGCGAATTTATTTCAGTAGATGTTGAAGAAGCATACGTCAACTATATTGACATCATGAATACTATCGAAAAAATGATCAATAATATTATAACACGACTTAATGAAAGTGATATATTAGAGAAATTTCAAATAGAAAAAAAACAAATTAAAAAATTTAAAACATATACATACAAAGAAATTTTGAATTTACTAAATAAAAAAGGAGTGGAAAAAGAGTGGGGAGAAGATATAACTAGTAGAGATTTAAAAGATTTCAATGAAGAAGAATTCTATTTCATAATTGATTGGCCAACAGTATCGAAACCGTTTTACATTAATCCAAACAAAGATGATCAAGAAATAAGTGAATCTTTTGATTTAATGTTTGGAAACAAAGAATTAGCTTCTGGTGGTACCAGAATAAGTTCTAAAAAATTATTATTAGAGCGATTTAAAGAGAAAAAATTAAAAACAAAAGCTTTTGAATCACATATTAAAATGTTTGATTATGGAGTTCCACCACATGCAGGTTTTGGTTTAGGTTTAGAGAGATTAATAATGTCAATTATAAAAGAAGAAAACGTTAGAGAAGTAACATTCTTTCCTAGAGACCAAAGACGGTTAACTCCATAGGTGACTCCAATGAACGAGGATAAAACAAAAGATCTTAACAAGATTTTAGATATGGCAAAAATTAATTTAACAGATGAAGAAGAAGAGGATTTTTATAAAGAATTTGAAAAAATAATTGATTACTTTAATCATGTTAAAAAAGTGAATACAGATAATATAGATGAATTTATCCAAGATTTTAGAGTAGATAACATTGGAAGAGAAGACAAAGTGAAATCTTTTCCATCAGAAGATATATTAAAAAATATTTCAAAGAAAAAAGGACGATTTATAAAAGCGCCAAGAATAGTTTAATTAAAATTGACTAAATTAACTGAATTAACACTATGGGAAGTAGTGGATGGAGTCAAGAGTCAACAATTTAAAGTAGAAGAATATGTAGCAAACATATTTGAATCAATAAATAAAAAGAATGGAGAAATCAATGCTTATATTACAACATTAGAAAGTAGAGCCAGAGATAGAGCAATAAAATTAGATAAAAAAATTTCTAGAGGGGAAAAAATAGGAAAATTACCAGGAGTTGCAATAGCAATCAAAGATAACATATGTACTAAGAATATTAAGACTACATGTGGCTCACATATGTTAGAGAATTATTATCCACCATATAATGCAACAGTAATAAATCAATTAGAAAATGAAGACGCGATAATTACTGGTAAAACAAATATGGATGAATTCGCCATGGGTACTTCAACAGAACATAGTAGTTATGGACCTACACGAAATCCTTTGAATATCAATCTAGTTCCAGGTGGTTCATCAGGTGGTAGTGCAGCAGCTGTAGCATCAGAAGGTGCAACAGCAGCATTAGGAGCAGATACTGGTGGCTCAATAAGATGTCCAGCCGCATTTTGTTCTTTAGTAGGGTTAAAACCAACATATGGACTTGTAAGTCGATATGGATTAATAGCATATGCAAACAGTTTTGACCAAATTGGACCAATAACGAAAGATGTTCGTGATACAGCAGTACTTTTAAACACAATAACAAACTTTGATGAATTGGACTCAACTTCAGTAAAATCTAAACAAATAAATTATGAAGAATATTTAGATAAGAACATTAATAATTTAAAAATAGGAATTTTAAAGGACTTCCTATCAGAAGATGGGGAAAAAATAATTAATAAAACAATATGGAATCAAATAGAGACAATAAAAGACCAAGTATTAACAGTCAAAGAAATAAATATTAATAAATTAAATTATGCTCTACCAGTATATTATATTATAGCTATGTCAGAAGCAAGTTCAAATTTAGCAAGATTTGACGGATTAAGATATGGAATGAATTTAAACACAGATAAACAAGATTGGGTACAAGCATTTTGTAATAATAGAGGTAGAGGTTTTGGTTTTGAAGTAAAAAGAAGAATTATTCTTGGAACATATATATTATCTTCAGGATATTTTGATCAATATTATTTAAAAGCACAAGCAATTAGACATATATTAAGAGATGAATTTAATAAAATTTTCAAGAAATTTGATCTACTAATTGGACCTACTATGCCTATATCACCTTTTAAAATTGGCGAAAAAATAAAAGATCCGTTAAAAATGTATTTATGTGATACAAATACAGTAATAGCAAATTTATTAGGAATACCCGCAATAACTATACCGGTAGGTTTGTCAAACAAACAACAAATAGGAATACAGATTTTAGCACCGCATTTTGAAGAGAGAAAATTAATACAGTTAGGACATCAGATAGAGAAATCAATAACGTGATATTATGAATAAAAGAGAAGAAAGTCAAACGAAGATTGGGTTAGAAATACATGTACAACTTACGAGATTAAAAACGAAATTATTTTGCAGTTGTTCTTCAGATTATAGGAATTCAGAACCTAACTTTATGATATGTCCAACATGTATGGGATTTCCAGGAACTTTACCAGTAATAAATAAGGAAGCTATGAAATTTGCCATGTTAATTGGATTAGCATTAGAATGTAAAATATCAAAAAAAATGTTGTTTTTTAGAAAGAACTATTTTTATCCTGATTTAGCAAAAAATTTTCAAATAACACAATATGATAAAGCAGGTGGAATAGCAATAGCCAATAATGGTACAATAGTATTGAAAAGTGGAGATAAAATAAGAATTAGACGAATACAATTAGAAGAAGACCCTGCTAAAATATCATATGATGGTACAATACTTAATTCAAGATATGCATTAGTTGATTATAATAGATCAGGAATATCATTAGTAGAAATAGTTACTGAGCCGGATATAAAAAACCCATCACAAGCAAGAGAATTTCTAGAAAAATTACGAAATATTCTTGAACATTTAAAAATTGTTAATGGAGATTTAGACGGATCAATGCGTTGTGATGCTAATATTTCATTAAAAAATTTAAGTAGAGTAGAAATAAAGAACATATCATCTTTTAAAGAAGTTGAACGAGCACTAAATTTTGAAATAACTAGACAAACAACATTACCAAGTGAATATAATAAGAAAATGGAAACTAGACATTGGGATGAAATAAGAAGAGTAACAGTTTCACTTAGAACTAAAGAATATGAAGAGGAATACAGATATTTTCCTGAACCAGATTTACTGCCAATTACATTTAGTGATAAATATATTAATGAAGTTAAAAAAGAAATAGTGGAATTACCTGATCAAAGTGTTTTAAGATTAGTTACACAATATAAAATTAATCCACAAGTAGCTAATGTTCTAGTTAGAAACAGAATGCTAATGGAGTTTTTTGATACATGTAAAGATAAAGGTGAGAACTATAAGAGAATGGCAAATTGGCTAAGTACAGATGTCTTATCTTATGTTAATCGGAAGAAAATCAAATTTAATGAATTGAAATTAACACCTGAAACATTTCTTCAAGTAATTAGTTTAGTTGATGATATGATAATTAATGAGACAAAAGGTAAAAAGGTGTTATATGAAGTGTTAAAAACTGGAAAAATCCCAAAAGAAATAATAAATCAAAAAAAATCTAATCAGATCACAGATAAAATAAATATAAATCAAATAATAGATGAAATTCTACTTAAAAATCCAGATACTGTAAAAGATGCTGGAAGTAATGATAAAGTAATACATTATTTAGTTGGATTAGTAATGAAAGAAACTAGTGGTCAAATACTACCAACAGAAGTACGAGAAGCAATTATAAATAAAATAAGATAATAAATTTTTAAAATCATAAATAAGAATTATATAGAATTAAATAGAAGTAGTGAACAAATAAATGGATATATTTTTAAATATAATAATTTTAATTTTATCATTTATTTTTGTAGGAATAAGTAGTAACATAGTTGTTAATAGTTCTGATAAGGTATCACAATATACAGGAATATCAAAAACAGTAATTGGATTTTTATTAATATCATTAACTACATCGCTACCAGAATTATCAGTTACTATTATTTCAACGTATAAAGGAGAAGTAAATTTAGCTTTAGGAAATATAATAGGATCAAATATAGCAAATATTGGACTTGTAATTGCTGTTCCTTTTTTTATTAGTGTCTTGATCATATTTTTAAGAAAACAAAAAACCCAAGAGTTAATAGAGAATTTAATAGAGAATAAAAGATCGATAGTTATTGCTCTTGGAGTGTCTATAATAATACCAGTAATTTTGTTAGCATTAAATTTTTTAAACTTTTTAATGTATATGACATCATACAGATTTTTAGGAATAATATTAGTAATATTATATTTTGTAATAAGTTATTTTGTATTAAAATCTAGAGAAGTAAAACAAATTAACAATGACAAAGGAAATAGAAGAAATCAAATTATAAAACATTTGAGTTTAATCATTATTGGAATATCAATTATAGTTATAAGTTCAAATTACTTAGTAGAAAGTGCAATATCAATATCTAGATATATAGGAATTTCTGAGTTAGTTATTGGAGCGGTAATTATTGCTATAGGAACAAGTATACCAGAATTAGCAATAAGTTTGTCAGCTATTCTACATAAGCATAGAGATTTAGCTTTGGGAAATGCGGCAGGTAGTTGCTTCACTAATATAACATTAATATTAGGAATTTTATTTATTTTAACAACTCAAATGATAGATGTTATTACTTTTTATAATTACATAATATTTAGTATAATACTAAGTTTAATACTCATTTATTACGTATTATACAAACATCTAAAATTTCCAACAATAATAGTTATGATATTAATTTATAGTATATTTATTTTCGTAACATTAAACATAATTTAAAACATATATCATTAAAACAACAATATAAGATAAAAAATATAGGTACGTGACGATCATAACCCTCCTTTTGTTTTAAGTGAGATTCAACTATGCGACCTACCCAAGTATCTTGTAGAAATCATAAACTTTGTTTGGTCTTACTTCACGTGGGACAACCGTTTCATTTTTAATCCAAAAACCTCAGATAATACATCATAGTATAATTTGGTTAAAATATCGTTTCTGTTTTGTAGCCAACGATCTCTCGTTATGTTTCTAAACATCACGTTTCTACACGAAGGGAGGAGTTTCCTCAGGAGTACCCCGTGACTCACAAATCGACTCATACCTAATTTAAAATAGATAACAACTTACTATATATGTTACTAAAATTTATTATTAAAATATTCAATTTCAAGTTGTATAACTTCATCCATATTTTTAGCAGTACTATAATCTTTTAATAGATTAGCGTTGAGATCAAGGAAATTTAATCCCCATTTAAATTTTGATAACATATGATAAGCGTCTTCATTAAATTCCATTATAGTTAAAGCCGCTGCCAAAGCTTCAACTGAACTTAATATACCAATTTTACCATAATTTACAGGATTAACAGCG
>CALBXV010000632.1 GCA_937890045.1 uncultured archaeon | reverse complement strand
GAAAGATTCCAGAATTATCTTCAGGGAATTCCATATGTTTCACTTGAGAGTTCACATATAAACTTTTCTCATGAACACCATCCATAGGAAAAGGTGACTCATATCTCTGTGCAGTTGATCCATCTGAACTAGAAACGTATGCAGGTGTTCCAACCGCACTAGACTCCTCATTATTAAAATTATATTGATCTTCAGTTATTTCCTGCCAGTTTTTCAAACATACTACATCATCCCTCACTAGTAATTCTAAATGTGTGGGCATGGAAAGACTGTCATAAGTTCGTCTAAACATTTTTTAATTCTCCTTTATTTTTTTTAATTTTCATTTCAAATATTCTTTCCGAATAATGTTTATGTGAGATTAACAGTTACAGGCACACGCACAATCACAAGCACAGGCACACGCACCAGGCGTCAAAGTAACGTGAGAGCCACTATAAGTTAATGTTCCACCATAAGAACCCGAAGCACTTCCACTAGCAGTTATAAGTGTACCAGCACAAGCTGAACCAGAATAAGTTCCAGTACCAGAACAATTAGCACAATTGCTGTGATTAGTACAGTTAGTAACCCATGAACCATCACCACGCAAGTAGGTTGAACTATTAACCGTTCCAGAGCCAAGACGAGCAGCAGGAATAGTTCCTGAAGTAATATTAGAACCGATTCGTGTATCTGTATCGGCATGGCCTGGTTTATTCAAGATAGTATTCCAATCACTAGCGGGCACGTTGTCCAAAGCGCCTTGGTTAATATCTCCACCACTATCGACCAAATCCGCAATTTGTCTTGCAATAGTCATTTTTTTAATTCCTCTTTAAAAAGTTATTGATAATATTGATATAGTATTATATAATTTATTTTTTAATCATAGGTCTAACTAATCCATTATTATTGTAAGTATTAACACGATAATTAATTACAACACACGCTCTGATACCCTGACCCACAAAAGTATTAGATTCGTGCCAAATATAAGCAGGATGAATAACCGTTGTTCCAATTTTAGGAACATAATTTTTTGCCTTTGTGTTATAAGGATAGTTAATTGCTGGTCTAGGGTCTAATAGTAATAACCCCCCATCAGATTCACAAGGCATATCCTCTTTCTTTAAATCAAAGTCAGCATAATTTGCAACTGTCCCAGATTTTTCTTGAACACTTATTTTTTCTTTAAGTTCACAAATTGTTGAGTTAGGAGCTACAAGTTGTAAATCGTCCTCCCCTCCAACATCACTAGTTAAAGTGAATTCGCCACCAAGTGTTAAATATGTAATCATAACACCATCAAAAGCATGATGATAATGTGGAAAAGTTCTTCGGCCAGTTGTTTGCATATTACCAAACCCCCGACACTCAATATCTAACTGATCAGCATTCTCTATATTGTAAGCTTTTGCGACAAAGTAACGTATTATTTCACTCGATATTTCTTCATAACCTTTTATATGAGGATTATTCTCGCTATCATCAAAAAGATTATAGTGATTTCTTTCAAACTCAGTCGTCATGGTTCTCTTGTGAGTACCCATTGTTGTACAATAACCCTTAGAAGCAATATATTCAATCAATCCTATCCGCATCGCTTCTGGTAAGTTTAATTCGATTTGTCCTACAGGCGTAACCCATTCCTGCTTTAATATAAAATTTCCATCTAAAGGATGTCCACCAAGATACTTATCTTGGCTTTGTAGATTTTCCTTAGACATTACATAAGGGGTTTCCATATAAACTCCTATTCGTTAACAAAAAACATGAAACTCTATTCTATCAACCGTTTCAAGTGGTAGACCACCAATTAAAGATACATCCGTTCCATTAGAAGCAGTAAAATCTGTTCCATTGACCAATTTAATACCATTTAAAAATACTGCTATTCTTCCAACCATATATGCAATTGGAAATAGTGTTTGTCCCGCTGTAGGCGTAATTGTTGTTTCAGTCATTACAGAGGTAAAACTTATTGTACCTGCCCCATCAGTTTGTAATACTTGTCCGTCCGCTCCATCACTAAGATATAATTCATTAATACCAATTGTATTCGAAGCAATTTGGGCAGTAGATAGTGTTCCTGATAGATCACCTCCTAAAGTTAGATCAGCAGTAATAAAAGCTAATGATCCGTTTCCATCCGTAGATAAAATATCTCCGTTATTGCCATCTGATACATCTAATTGACCAATACCAACCGCATCCATAGCAATTTGTGCATTTCCAACTGTACCAAATAAATCTCCACCAATAGGAATAGCAGCAAATGAATTAACAACATATTCTGTAGTTGCTAACTTAGTTGAATTATCTCCAACTGATTGTGTTACCCCTGTAACAGTAGAAGTTAATGTTCCAGTATAACTTCCTGTTATATTTATATTGCCTGTCCCAACAATATCGTGAGTGTTTAAATTTAAATCATTGCCAAGCTCTGGTGACAAATCCTCAACAACATTTTCGATAGAGTTTTGGGTTTCTAATTCATTTATGGCATTTACTAAAGATGTCTTATCTGTAGTAGACAAAGTAGCTAAATCACCACCTTGAGTAGCTACAGTATTGGTCTTTATTCGCCATTCATCAAAGGTATCTATTAAATTTACAGTTACTATAGACATTATTTTTTACTCTTTTTATTATTTATAATTCTAAAAGTTTGTCTTTACGTTTAAAACAAATTATTTTTTATTTATTTTAAGTAACCCACTCAGGAGCAGTAGCGGCGGCGTTCATCTTTAAGGTTTGTCCAGCAGTACCCTTTTCTAACTTAACCCAAGCTGAACCATCATAATACATCATGTCACCTTGCGTATCAGAACCTAAGCCTATCATTGATCCATCAACTGTTTCAAAAGTTATAGTGCCAGCACCATCAGTAGTTATCACCTGACCACCTGTACCATCAACCAATTCCAATTCATCAATACCGATACTTGGTGCGGCAAAGGATAAAGTACCAGCACCATTAGTAGTTAAAACAGTTCCAGCAAGACCATCATTAGGCTCAAGTTCAATAACACCAACTGAATTAGCAGTAATACTGCCTGGAGCAACAAAACTTACTTGCCCACTTCCGTCTGTTTGTAAAACATCACCAGCGTTTCCATCTAACGTTGCTAACTCATTAGTACTAATCTTATTTGTAAGATCAATGTTAGATGCATCAGCTTTTCCAAGTGGATATCCGCCAGGCGTTGAGCCATCGTGAACAACAGCTGTATTTAATGTAGTATCTATAGTAAGCTCACCAAGAGCTCCAGCAAACCCATCATGTTCTACTGTTGTACCCCTTCGTCTTTTTACTTGTTTAGCCATAAGATTTAACCTTTTTATTTATTCCAATAACCTTTAGGACATCTTGATTTATTAAACAATGTTTTCGCAGGCATAAAACAACTACACACTTTACATTGTCTTGTCAATTTTTTAAATTCAGAACAATCCTCACATATTGCATATCGTTCTTCTTGTATTTCTTTTTCTATAACTCCACTTGTTACACTTGTTGCCAAGTCTTTTAACTTGTTGATAGCATCATCACGGATTTCTTGCCACGTCATACTATTGTGACGTTTCGTTTGATTACGTTGTTCTTGTCTTACGTCACTATTGGTTCTCATAAAATATCATTATTCCTGAACCTTCCATGTAACATTATCTTCGTCCCATTCATATACATGATCGAATGAACCAGAAAACGCTTCTTTCTCCTCTGGTAATGGATACGGAATAGGAGCATCCCAACAACAAGTATCTTCATCTAATATCCATGATGGATAAGGTTGTGGGGGTATAAAAGCATCTCTTGTTTGATCGTAAGTAAAACCTTTACCCGCATAGTTTTTTCTTAATGGTGTTCCACCAAGACGGTGTTCTCCATGACTAGTATTGTATGAAGTCTGAATCCAACTACTTGGATCACCAAACCGACCACTATTAACAGTTTCTTCATCAATTCTAAGAACCTTTATAACTATATTATTCTCATCTATTTTAGCATAATGTGCCATGTCTATACCTTACTAAAAAAATGTATCATGGAATATCTACCCAATCCTTGATCTCTATATTTACTTTCTATTTCTACTTTTTCAACCTCATGTAAATAATAACTTGGAAACATTACCATTCTATTATGTATACACTCAATTGTTTTATTTGTTTCTGGAAATCTTAAATTTCCACCTTTAAATCTTTTTGGTTCTTTATAAAACCATATCACAACTGTGTGCATAAATTTATCAAAATGTTCTCCATAACTATTTGAATCTTCATAATAATTAACTATCGAACAATCATTATTAGTGCTTTCAAACTGTCTTGCAGATGGTGTCGTATTTCTATAATTTCTTATAACTTCTGGTAATAATATTCTTTTATATACTCTTAATATATTTGAGTTTTCTCTATTATCTGGATACAGTTGTTCCAAATAAAGTCTATTTAAATTCGCAGCTGGACTGACACCATAACCATCTTCCAACTTACCATCTGAATAAAGATTTTCTTTTCTATAATATTCAAGTTCTTCCCAAATTTCTAATTGCTGATCATCCGTATAAAAATCATCAATCAACATATAAGGAAATACTTTATTTTCTGTACATAATGTAAACTTCATAATATTTTTACTTAAAAATTAATTTATAATCCAAGTGTTTGGTTAACATCATATCTAACAACTACTATACCCGATCCGCCTGGATTTACAGGATTACCGACTCCACCGCCACCGCCAGTATTTTCTGCTCCAGCTGTACCAGTACCGCCACCGCCAACTCCACCAGCAGCTGAACTTGGCCCATTACCACCGCCTGCGCCTCCGCCACCACCAGCATAAGGAATATCCGAACCAGTTCTATAATTATTATTCATGCCGGCACCGCCTGCCCCTGCCCCAGAACCATCACTTTGTCCTTCTCCACCAACAGCAGAACGCCCGCCTCCGCCGCCTCCAGCACCTCGGCCTCCAGTACTACCGTGACCATCTCTGTCGCCACCGCCTCCACCATTATTTCCTTGTCCAGCAGTTCCAGCTCCACCACCAGTTCTACCATGATTATGTGAAGCACCGCCTCCGCCCGAACCGCCGGCCCAACCTGAGACTTGGCCACCTCCGCCAGAGCCTC
>CALBXV010000631.1 GCA_937890045.1 uncultured archaeon | reverse complement strand
TGAGGTCTTCTTGAACCATCTCAGTCCAAGAACTATCTCTCCTCACAAATAATTGGTCGTCATCTGTGTCGTACCACAAGTCACCTTCGGTGACATCTGCTGTCGGAGCTGATGCTCCCACCGCTAATTGTGTTGCGACCTCATCAATAGCATCCCTCACATTTGTAGCAGTTACATTCGTACTACTATGAGGAATAGATGAAGAATTTATTGAAAAGCTGTCAGTAGTTTTTGTTACTGTCTGACTGCCAAAACTTTTTGTACTTACATCAGCCATAATTATGCATCATAACCAAATGTGCCTGTAACAGCAGACCTTACAACTACATCACCTTCTGCCTGTCTTATTACAACACCAGTACTTGATCTCTCTAATAATTCATATGTTCCTTCAAATCCATCAGCAAAATCTCCCGTTTTAAATGTATTGCAACCACCGCCTTCCCCAGCAATCGCTGGAATGTGGATTTGGAGAACTGATTCCGTTGTAGGGGTTCCTTGAGTTAAAATCAACCTCGCAGCTGGGACCCCACTTCCTGCAACATCATCACTCTTTAATGTTACAACAGCAGTAGTAGAATAATCAGCAGCTATAGCCAACTCATAATCCTTAATAACTACTCCATCTGTGATAAAGGGATAATTCACATCAAAGTTGATACTCTGGTCGAAATCAGAGTTCTTCAGAATTTCAAGGTCTACAAATGTTCTTGATGCTGTAGCCATTTAATACAAGAATATTACGTTTGTTGATGTGCATTTTGTAGCTGAAATCGGATATATCGTACCAGCTACCATACCTGTAAAGGTAATTGCTGATCCGTTTACCGTTAGTACATGGGCTGCCGCTGTTTTACTGAATACTGCTCTACAAGCCTTATAATCAGTATCAGCTACTACCTGTACCGCTTCTATGTAAGGGGCTACAGATTCCGCTAGTGGAAAATCCATGAGACCTTTTACTTTTCCTACTCCTACCGCCATAACTATCTCCTATTGTTTATTAAACTCCTGCCAACATTACATTAACTGTTGCTTCATTAACTCCAGCCGAATAAGCATGTGATGGAGTAAGTCCAATTGAGCCTACTACTTCACCAACATGCCATGGGATTACAATAGACTCACCTAATGTTAATCTTGCAATAACCTCTGCAGCTAATGTGACATCAACGTGTGATACTGTTCCAAGTGTTTTTACATATTCAACTGCGACTACATGTGCTGTTGTAGGAATAGCACCATCAGTAACATCTGATGATGTTGTCCAACCACTATCATCTAAATAATCTATGCTTGGACCTGTATCGTCTAGTACAGCATTTTTCCAATAACAGATTTTCCCATCAGCAGGTTCTACGGAAAGAGTATAATTGCCACCCCACGATCTAGAATCTGCATTACCATCGAGCTGTTTATTTACATAAGTAATTCCTGATTGAGCTCCAGCCGAGGCTCCTACATCTTGTATAACCTCACATGATGTATGTATTCTTATTTGATTCGCCATATTTTACCTCACTGCAAATGGAGATGTCGGAAATGACATCGAAACCATCCGTTTATTACTCTCCGCATCAGAGACTCTTTTCCAAAATTCTCTCAAATAGTACTCTTTTGCTTTCAAGTCTCCTTTCAATTCTGATACCATAGCCTTGATATAACTTACAACCGCCATAGACAACAGTCTATTCAGATTAACATGAGTTGTCTCTGTCGGGGAGTCAACAGGTGTTAAAGTTGGATTAGTCCACGTAGTCTCATTTGTATCTCCAGTTGCGAGTACATTTGGGTCTGCACTAACAAAAGGGTTGACAAATGCGGTATATTCAACTCTTACTCCATCATCTACTGATTCATCAGGGTATATTAACTCATCTCTATTAGGTGAAAGAGAGCCATCATTCTTAACAGCCGATCCACTACGCTTTAATTTTAGAACCTCAAGAGTAGACCCTCTCGTTCTCCAGAAATAATCTCTATTTACATCCTGACTCATTACGCATCCTCTGTAACTAACGGATCAAATACCAATCGTGATATTCTTTTATACTTATTTCCATCCTTAGTATCAAGAATAGATACTGAAGATAGAGCCATTAAATCTGCTGGGAGGTTATAATCCCTAGTCCCAGACACTAAATCTTGTTTTTTTACCTTAGATGTATCTCCACCATTTGATTCGATCATGTTAAAAGCATCTCTAATCCACGAAATAGTGAGATTAGTACTATCTGATCCAGACCTCTCCATCATTTCAAGAATTGTCATGTGCTAGATTGCTCCTCTCCTCTTTGAGCAGCCTGTTGTTGAGGTGGTGCACTCAATGCTCCAGTACCACTTCTCAACTCATTGATCGCCCATTGATAGAATGTTGATGATTTAGTAAATAAATCTTTGGAATTAGCAAGTCTTATCTGTGCCTGCTCAACATAATTCTTTGCTTTATTCATATTTGACTCAAATGCAGTCTGTTGACCTTGAAGTTCAGCCCCATACTTCTGTATTTCCGCTCCAGCTTTCTGTTGATACTCAGTTAATCTCAACTGGTTCTCTGTCGCATACTTAGCAACCAATGCATTAAACTCCTGTAAAGAAGTATTGAATTTCGCAGTATATCTACCTAACTCATTCTGGTACTCTTGTTGATACTTTTGGAGAGCCTGTTGATACTTAGCCTGAAATTCATTCACATATGCATTAACTATTGCCTGATATTCAGCTACCTGAGTACCAGTTTCAGCTTGAAACTGTGAAATTAGCGTATTCGCCTCAGTCTGATACTCATTAACAACCTTAGTCACTTGAGCTGAATAACTCTGTAAATCAGAATTGAACTTGCCAATCCTATCTTTATACTCTTCCATTGAAGCCTGAAGGTCTGATTGCTTATCTTTCTGCTCTGTGGTGTAAGTACCCATCTTAGTTTGAGCATTTTGAACAACTTTGTTTAATTCTTGTGTGTAATTAGATAATTGAGACTGTACTCTTCCAGACTCTTTTTGCACATCAGCCTGATATTGTGATAGCTTTTGTGCTTGTTTTTGCATTTCCTGACCAGCTACACTCAAATCTGAAGCCATAGCTCCTAGTTTAGCCTGTACAACCTCTACATCTTCATTCCATAAGTCATACCCTATTGATAATACTGCGTCATCCCCATCTCTACTAATATTGCTAGTAGAGTTGTACTCAACAGTTTCAAGACCTTTTTTCATCCAATCCTTAGCTTTTGTCATCTCAGCATCAAAATCTGTAAAGCTTATACTCACACTTGGAGGTACAAATGATGGAAGTGTAGTCGAAAGAGCCTCTAATCCCGATGGTAAATCAACTGTAGTAGGTGTTACGTATGTAAAACTAGGACCTGCAGGAGGTGTTGGCGGAACTGGAAAGCTAGAAGCACTAAGTGTTGGGAACGTCTGACCTGTTTGAGTTGCAATATCATTGACTATACTAAGAGTAGGTAGTGAAGACATTACCTCAGATACATAACTGGGGAGACTCAATGCAGTATCAGGGTCAAAAGTAAGACCAGAAGAATCAAATGTGGGAAGTGACCCACTATAAGAAAACGTAGGAAGAGCTGGTACGACAGGTGGTGTATATGTGGGAAGACCATCTTGATACAACTTTAGTAACCCAGTAGTAGCATTTGCGACCTTTTCTACCTCAGCATTGGATAATCTCATCATATCTTGAGATGCAGCGTACATAATAACCACATTGTCCCACTCAGCTAGTATCCATGAATCAGTATTCTCAGTAGCTAATGGAGGAGCTGCGTATACTATAACAGCTTTATCTCCATTCTGACCACTTACAGTTACTGTAGTTCCAGCAGGGTCAGTATATGAAAGACTAGTCCCAGATGTCGCTTCTTCGTTAAAATCAGGGTCAGGTTTAACATAGATTTTTCCAGCAAGCTTATAAAACTTGGGAAACATCCTAGTTGGGAAATGAATTGAATCAGATTCGTCAGTTGCGTATAAAAGAGAGTCGGGAATCTCTAAACAGGGTCTTTTTACTCTCTTTCCTATTGTTCCACCGCTAGCAGTACCAGAACTATATGTAGTTTCATATCTCCATACAGCAAGAATCTTATCGTAAGCTATTCCAGAGCCAGTCCCTACTGTACTAGCAGACGATTCATAACCAACTAAACCGTTCTGGGTAGTATCATCTTCTGTCGTACTCGCAACAGACCATAAAAATTTTTCAGGTAAGGAATTAATAAGCCATTTCGAGGCATTATTAATGAAGGGGACTAAGTACCTTGACTTAGAAGACTGACCTGTGAGGTTATTTACTCGTTGCCAGAGTTTTAACTCCGCCATTTATTATTAGTAACTAGACTACCAAAGTGGGCCGCTGGGGGACAAAAGCCCCCAGCAACTTGCTTATCCCACTATGTTATTTCCATACAGCGTGTGCTTCAGGCATTTTCCACTCAAAGCCAGCTTCGGTAAGGATCATATCAACGCGCTTATCTATTCCAGAGTTCTCAAGGGTCTGAACTCCAACATAGATGGCGGTGTCACGATTTATACCATTTCCGACCAACGGACGATACTTAACATAATTCATGTTGATACCGAGGATTTTGATATTACTCTGGTCCAGGGCAATGTTACGAGCTACGTTAATGTCTCCATAAGGAGTACTAATCTGCGTTAAGTCAACACCGAATAGAGATTTCTTACCAGCGACTGCAAAGTCATAACGGAAGTTATCTGATCCAGAAGGACCAGCAACTACATTAGCTAGTAATGCATTATGAGAACCAGTACCTAGCTTAAGAAGCCAGTTATAGGTTGCAGTATCGCAGAAGAAGACAGTTGCGTTCGCATTGTTATAGCGAGGATCAAGGAATTTACTCATGTCTTCTAGGAAGTCATCAGTACTCTTCGTTGCAAGATCAAGTTGGAAAATATTTCCAGCTCTCAAGCAAAAGTCTGCAGCACCTTGTGTGTAGTAGTGTGTTGCAGCGGCTTCAGAGCCTGTTGCTACACTTGCAGAACCTTGAACGCCAAACAATCCAGCGAGCTCCATGTTCCACTTATGCTCGACCAACTTATCCTTCCAAACTCTTGCCCATTCATTGGGCTCAAATTTGAGAACAGTTGCGCGAGACGTATTGGTCATTCCGAACTCATCACGGAAGATTTGAGTCTGTCCGTAAGAAGTACTATAAGGTTCGTCTTTCCAAGTTGAACCAACTAGGGAAGAACCTTCCTCATAGGAAGAACCAATCGTATGGACTTGCATTGGAGCAAGCGCGGCAGCGCCTGTATCTTTAGCACCTGATGCAGATTCACTAACAGCCGACAAATCGAATGTTGGGTCATCTCCAGTGTAGCAGGACATGTCCGTATCACTTGAAGGTACTCTAGTAAGATATACCTTCAACCTTACACATTCTTTCTCAGTTGCTACTGAATCTGAAGATTCAGCAGTAAATGTGCCAGCAGACCCACCAGTGACAACGAGGTTTCCCTCGACCACGTCTTGAATCTGACCAACAAAATAGTCTGAAGTTGTAAAGTTAGTACCACCATCAGCACGACTAGGAATCCTAATCATCTGCTTCGGTAGGTAGTGTTGAGGACGTGTCTTTGCATCACCAACGCCAATATCATATTGTCCAACAATATTCTGGATATTACCTCGATATTGAGTATCACTCGCAACCCAGAAATAATGAGTGTTATTGACAGCGGTTGCAACAGTTGCATCCGAGTCTCCTTCACCCATGTTATCTGCTGAGGTTGTAGTATCATGCGCTATGACATAGCCGTGGCGTTTGTGCCAAGATTGTCTCTTTTCAGCGTATTTAAACGCGGGGTCGTCCGTTGGGGATTTAGCTATTTGAGATACGAGTCTAAAGAATGGAGTCTGGTTAACTGCAAGTTCAGAGAATCTATCGGAAAAGTCAAATCTTCGCCGCATATCTCCTGTGGACTTGTCAGAACCAGCATATAAGCCACTCTGAGGCTCGCTTAAGCCAGTTACACTACTGATTGCAAGAGGTGTTGTAGCCATAGTTAGCTACCTCCTATTGTTTGTCAGCTCTCGACATAATGTCGCTAATCCCCTGGCCAGAACTCAGAATTGCATCGAATACAGCATCATCGGGAGATTTCGTAGAAATCCCAGCATGAGAACCCGCAGCTGCCATACTGCGTGGCTTTGATCGAACCGTCTTCATTTGTTCCGCTATATCCTCTCTCACAGAGTTTTCAATGTTCTTCTTTTCTGAACCTCTATTCATGAGGTACCAAACGTCTTCGTAACTCAGAACATGCTCTTTTGCATAGCTTTTCATATCTTCAAAGTCATTATCAGATATTTCAAACTTTGCTCTAAAGTCATTTTCTTTTTGAGCCCTAGCGTTTGTAGCAGCTGTCTGATTTGAAAATTCAGACAATCTGCGTTGAACAACACCATCTACTGTGTGATTGAGTATTTTAGCGGATGAAGAAGACGGATCAGTTATAGCCTCGTCATAATCAAACGTAAAGTCCTCATCTAACCCCAATTGCTCTTTGACACTTACTGGAGCCGTGCCACCACCCTCAAAATAGTTTCGCACGTGGGAAACCAAGTTCGGGTCTTCTCTCATTGCGTCAAGAATAGGCATATATGGTTCTATTTCAGTAATACGATTGTTAAGTCGTTTGGCTTCTGAACTTGAATCACTATACCTCTTCTCTAACGTCTTATAATCATCGGCAGGTGCTGATTCCTCAACAGGAGCTTCTTGCACCGCGTTTGTTACAACGGGTTGAGACTCCTGCTCTAATTCACCAGGCCCATAAGTAACAGCGTTAACTGACTTATCGAGCTCAGAGAAAAAGTCTGCGGAATCCATATCATCCATAGTGCCAGGGTTATCTGCAGCCAACTCGTCAAGAGAAGGTCCAGATAAGTTGCTAGAACTAGTTTCTGTTTCTGCCATAATTACCTCCTAATTTACAACAACAGCGTTATCTCTGTCAAGACTCCTCGCCTTGTTCAGCTTTCATAGCCCCAGAGAGGACTGTTGCCTCTGCTGCTATAGCACCCTGCAAGACTTTTTGTTTTGCCTGGGTATCTACAACAGCTTTTCTAATCTCCCCATCAGCTTGTAGAACTTTCTGTTTAATTCCAGATTGTACTAGTTGCCTTTCAAGAGTCTCAATAGTTCCTTCTCTATCACTTAGAGTCTCTTGTAATTGTTCAAGTTGTGATTGCATTTGTGAATATAGAGACTTTCTCTTCATAATAGTCTCCTTATTTCTAATATCTGTCTCAGCTAACATCGCTATATCATCAATAAGTCCAGCCTGGTACCATCTAAAGTATTCATCTATTAATGCCCATCTATTAATAGGCATTGTAGAACCAGCTATGATACGAACATCAAACTGAGCAGTAGGATAATCATTAAACTTTTCTACTGCCTTTCCAAGATCATTATAGATCGGAATATTAATCTCAACAGCTTTCTCTACATTGTTCGGTTGGACAATCCTAAATACTTTATTAGTCTGATATGTCGCCTGTGCTAAATCTTTAAATATTCTACCAATATGCTCAAGAGCTGGCTCTACTATGTTATGCATCCAAGCTTTAATACGCCTGGTACCAAACTCATCAAGAGCTAACATACCTCTATAAGTTTCGTGTTCCTCACCAGTGGCGCCTTGCATAGAGCTAGAAATTCCAGAGAGATACTCCATATCTCCTTTGCCTTCCTGGGTAATCCCAAAGAAAGCATTATTCAGAGGTAAGGGCTGTACTGCGGTAGGTGGAGCAAATCCCTGCCTATATTTGAGCAAGGCACCTGGAGAGGAAGAATATTGTTCCCACTCATCCTCTGGGACTGACCCTTCTTCATATAGCCATCTAAGGTTAGATGATAGGTTTGCATTATGAATGAGGATTTGATGGGATTTATTAATTTCTTGCTGTTTTCCAACTAAGGGAGTAACAGCACTCATCGCATAAGGAGTCCCAGTATATAGATAAGGAATGGGAACTATAGGATAATCTTTTATAGGGAGAACAAACTCATAAAGAAATGTATCTCCAGCCACACACCTAACCTGAACTCTGTCTTCAAAGAATGGAATAGCATCTACGACTGAACCAGTAAAAACAGGGTCTTGACTTCTTAGGTCAAACTCCTCTCTTGTCATAATTGTATTTTCTATGCTGGCTATTTCCTCAGCAGCTTTTGCTCTTAATTGCTGTGCATACATCTCAGTCTCTGCTAGAGCATTTTTCTCAGCTTTCTCTATCTCAAGGGCAGCTCTCTCTTCAATAACCTCACCATTCATGAGAGCTTCTTCCATAGATGCTTTTAACTCGGCAACTTCTACAGCCTTCTCTCTACTAAATTGTTCTACATCATCTGCAATCTTTTCTTCAATAGCCTGCATCTGAGCTCTTGAGGGTTTTGCTTTAATAAAGACATTTACAAATTCTTCCTTAGTCTTCATATAACACTCATAAAAATCTATGACTATATCTTCCTCACCAGTATCAGGTTTGTAGGAATCAGCCCCCAAATCAAGATGCTGTATATGCTCAGCAGAACTAAAATCTCTGTCAAAATATTCTTGTATCCCTACCGTTGCATTAACAGGATTAGCTTTCTTAACCTTCGATGCATAATCAGGAATCAATGCTTTTAACTGTTCTTTGGGAAGGTCTTTCTTAACAATTATATAAGAAGCGTCCCTAAGTAAGAAGTCTCTGGACATGGGGTCTGGGTAAACATCAAACGGATCAACCCTCTTAAATACAACTTCTCCCATTCCCTTATCCATATCTGGGTCAACATCCATCATGAAATAACCCGTAGATTTAGTAAGGGAATCTAGGATAACATTAGCAAAAACTGACTTTCCATTACTAAGATTCCAGCAATAATCCATAAGATCAGCATGTACAGAGGAAACATCTATATCTGATTCTTCTGCTCCCACAGCCTGCCATCTTGGGTTTCCTGCAGTTACAAAGAACTTCATAGTCTCAATAACAGGAGTAATTCTATTAATAATGAAGGTAGGCATACCAGCAGCTTCTAGCTGATCCCTCTCATCATTACTTATCTGTTCTCCTAAATAGAAATCATATCCTTGCTGGTTGATAGCTCTCCACTTATTCCTAGAAGCCCCATCAGCCTTCTGCCACAAATCAACAACTATTCCAGCTTTCTTCTTATTACTTGTTCTAGCCATTATTATTATTATTCCTCAATGGATCATCGTCTATCAAACTATAAATTCTTCCTACACCCTTCTTCCATCTCTTTAAATGTGATTTCCCTTTTTTCTCAGCTTCTGGATCAGAAGGGTTTTCCCAATTTTCTCTCCACCATTTTTCTGCATCTTCAGCAGATTTAAACTTTTCTTTTAAATAAGCTCCAGGCTTCCCATAGACATCTTCTTCGTATATTGCATAATCTATTTGAGCCTTCCAGTCTCCAGCTTTTACCATCTTTGCAACTTTTGGAGTCTGTCTTCCTGAACTCTTGCTCCATTGAAAAAGACCCCCTGGACCCCCACCTTTATCACCACTAAGTTTTTTAGGATCAAGGTCTTCAACTTCTCTTCTAATATTAGCTAACATTCCAAGAGCATGATTCTCTGACATTTCATGTTCTGTTATCATATACCAATAATACGTCTGCTCCAATGGCTCCATGTTCATCATTAAATCGTGTTTTCTTTTTGGGAATGGAGAGAATGCACCTTCTTCATAAAGAGGTTTGCCTGAAATACTTTTATTCAACGGATTGTCAGACTGCAAGACTGTCTTCTCATATTTATTAGATGATAAAAGTTTTGCTCTACTAGGACCAGCCATCAGAAGTTCTTCTTAAATTTTATCCCGTACATAGGGTTATTTCTATATTTCAACTCCCCTCCTGGGTTCTGTTCACTAGCTGGCTCAATATCCGTAGGAATCCTTTGATTAAATCTTCCAAGAGAAATTGATGATCCACCACCCATAGGAAAATTCAACTTCTTTCCAAGTAATGATTGGAGAGTATCCTTTGGTTGATCTGAATAACTCTTAAATCTAGGTACTTGCATAAACTTGGGAGCCTTCCATTTAGACCTATACTGCAAGTCCCAATAGTCCCTTTTGCCACCAGGGTTT
>CALBXV010000630.1 GCA_937890045.1 uncultured archaeon | reverse complement strand
ACCACCAAAATTAATATCTAAACCAACAGCTGCATCATCAACGCTTAAACTATCAGCATTTATATCGCCAACATTTGTTATATTACCATCACTAAAAGATGTGGCAGTTGTAGAAGCAATTACTAAAGTTCCATCGTCTGTAATTGTATTATCTGTAATAACAGTTCCACCAATCGTAAAATCGGTTGTGGCGTCTATTGTTGTACCTTTAATTGTTGTATGAGATGCTGCTCCAATAGCAGTTCCGTCAATTGCTCCACCATCAATATCAACATTGGTCATTTCGTGGTCTGCAAAATCAAATTCTACTGCTCCATCTCCACCCAAAGTAATTTTACCTGCTGCGTGTGTTAATGTTACATCACCACCATCTAAGTTAATAACTCCACCACTACCTAAATGTATATCATTCCATCCTTTACTTGAACTACCTAAATCATAAGTTGCATCTGCGTTTGGAATTAAATTAGAAGTAATATCTGCACCAATACTAATAGAATCTGTATCTGCGTCTCCGAGGGTTAAATCTCCACCTATAAACGCATCTCCTACGATATGAAGTTTAGAACCACTAATGGTTGAACCACTAACATCACCACCACCGAAACCAAATCCTGTTGCATCTACTTCCAAGGTACGTGCAACCGTACCATCTTTTTCTACAAAGTGAATACTGCCCGTAGATACATATAATTCTTTCCAAGCTCTCGCAGTATTACCTAAAGTATAGGTATCTGTATCGTCAGGTATAAAGTGAAAACTTGCAGTTGCAGTACTTATAGACTGCGACATCACAAGCATTGACCCCGTGGAATGTACTAATATTCCTTTCGGATTGTGTAAATCGTTGTTTGTTAATACACTATGTTTCTTTGCCATTTCTTATTCCTTCATATTACGATACGATTGATTCACCATCTTCTGTTATTAATGGGACAAAATTAAATATTGTTATATCTTCACTTCCATCACTACCTTGATCCCAGACTACCATTTGTTCCATAAGTGCTGTGATAGAATATCCACCTTCTGCAAACTTCCCATCTACGTTTAAAGAACCAGTTATTTGAACTGGATTATTTATTCTATCTAAACCTACATATGATATATTTGCCATATTATGTTATCTCCAAAACACTACAAAATATTTGTATAGTAGATGATGCATCTGCAACACTTTTTAAAACATCTGCAGTTTCTAAATTTACTGGTTTATCCAATACTACCGTTGCACCTTTTGGTACTGTTAAATTTTTTGCTATATAAAAATCACTTCCCGCACTGTCGTCTGTTACATAAATATCAGCAGTTCCATCATTTGTACCATGAACATTTGATAAATATATTGCGTGTATTACTGCGGTTGTTGAACTTGCCGTTGTATAAATTACTGTTTCACTTGAACCAACTGCCACTCCCGCATTTTTAAATGTATTTGCCACTCTTTATCCTCCGAAAACTATACTAAACACTACTGCATTAGGATCCGATACATTGGCCAATGAAGAACCATCTCCAACATAGGATCCAGTAAATGAACCAGTGAGATGTGTACTACCCACTGCAGAATTATTTAATACGGTGCTACCTGTTATTTGATTTAAATGGGCCGAACTGCCCGAAACTACGACTTTTTTCCAGTTTGGCATTCTATATATTCTCCTTAATTGCGGTTGGTTACTTCACTTGAAGCCCACTTCCCATCATCTGCCAAAGAGATGGGCCAGCATTAGGTTATTCCTTTAAATGTTCCCTTGCTAACTTATACTCGTCTCTTAATTTACGAGTAACTTGTAATACTTTTGGAATATCACTTCCTTTATGTGGCGACTCCGCCAATAAACCTAGTAAAAATTCTATTTCTTGAAAAGACAATGGGTGTATATATGCCTTTCCTTTAACTATCTTAACACCACCCTTAACATTCAGTGCCATAATGTAACCTCTTATTTATTAAGACCAAATCCAAATATCTCCAGCCACAGTTCGTGTTCCGTCGTGTGCGGCAGTTTGTACATATATCATACCCCGTCTTGAAGCTGCATCAGTACCAAAATCACTTGGATTTTGTATTGCTCCACCTTCATAATCATCTGGAGGTAATGCCGATTGTGAAACAGACACTACAAATTGTCTTGGTGATGCTGAAGTTGCACTTCCTGAAGTATCGTCGGCCGCTGATAATGACCATCTTGAATAACTGTCATCATAGAAAAGTGCTGAACCAATACCAGCTGCTCCTGTGTTAGCAACAATTCCAGAATCTCCACTCGTTGAACCACTTGCTAGAATAATAAATCTATCAGCGACTCTTAAATTAGTTGTATCAATTGTAGTCAATGAACCATTCACATCTAAACTACCAGGGATAGTAACAGTAGTATCACCCTTACCTACAGTCACTCCTGTTGCATTTGTTCCACCAATTGTTATTGTGGATGATGCGTCAATATCTATAACTCCACCAGCATCTACATCAATACCACCAGCTGTCGCATTTATGTCTATTGCTGCTGCATCTGTACCTTGGGTATTAGTAACCACAATAGTTTCAGATGTACCTTGATTTGTAAGTAATCTAATAGCGTTAGCTTCGTCTGTTTTACTTGCTACTAATACTTGGCCACCAGCAATATCAATATTTTTACCTGCCGCGGCATCTATATCAACACCACCAGCCGTTGAAGTCAATGCTATTCCAGCTTCACTTGTTCCGGCGTCATTAACTACTGTAATTGTCTGTGATGCACCTGCATCTGCGTGAAGTTTAATTGCATCTGTTGCATTTTCATTAGCGGCGACTACAAATCTTCCACCTTCTGCCCATAAATCTTTAGCATCATTCCATGCTAATCCAATACCACCGGCTGTTGCGGATAATTCAATTGCCCCCGCATCATCAGAACCATCAGTAGTTCCTTCATCATTCACTATCTGAATTGTTTGGTTTGCTCCAACATCTGCGTGAAGCTTAATTGCATCTGCTGAATTTACAGTTGAAGAAAGAGTATGGTTTCCACCCGTAGCATTAATTGAACCACTTATATAAACATCATTCCATCTTTGACTATTACTACCAAGATCAAATGTATCATTTCCGTCTGGTATAATTGATGAACTAACATCTGCCGCAAAACTAACAAAATCTGTTGTGGCATCTCCGAGAGTTAAATTCCCACCAATTACAGCATCTCCGTGTACTTTAAGCCAACCAAATGACCCCGAAGAAACAGCGGAACCTGAAAAGTGGTTTTTCGAATCATTTTTATCATATAATATTGTAGGAGAATCAAATTGTAGAACTGTGTCGGCTTCAATATCAAGTTGTCCATCAGCAGAAGAACTTATTTGTAATGTAGCATCTCTAAACGAGAGCCCCATAGCTCCATTTAATAGTAATCCTATATTGTGAACGTGTGTTAGAGATACATCATCATCCACACCAAAGGCCAACACTTGACCATCAGTATTTAATGCTACTGTCGGTGTAGTTATTTCTAATTCTGTAGTTGCAAGTATATCAAGCTGATCCCCTGTTGACGAATATATAGCCTCATTAAAATCTGTTCCAAATCCAAATCTATTTGTTGAATTTAACAGTAAACCAGACCCATCAGTATGAGTCAATGTTGTGTCTTGATCATCTCCAAAATAAAGCTTTGAACTATCTGCAAAATACGCATCAGACCACTCAAAATATTGAGTTCCTAAAGCACCACCATCGGGGGTTACAGGTACAATATCTCCACTTGCTGATATATCATTTAATTCTGCCGTACTCCCTGAGACTACGACTTTTCTCCATTGAGCCATTATTGTTCTCCTATTAACGAACTAATAGTTCGTACTATTAATAAATATAAAATTTCTAAATTATTCCACTTTTCTTCTACTTAAATCTTTAAGAAACTTCATTTTCATATCCAAAGTAGAATGCATCAGAGCCTGAGTAGTAAATTCCCCCTGCTACTGCAGTAGGTGTTGTTGTTCTTGCTCCTAATATCGCTACTTTATTTTCAATTTTAAACATTAGTGCATCACTATTATCAAAAATATCAAATCCACCACCAGTTGATTTCCAAAAGAAATCTGAACCAGTAACACTTAATGCACCACCACTTTCATTCCAATTTGTACTTCCATAGACCAAATCATCGGTTATTGACAGTTCTCCAACCTCTAATCTTCCAAATGATCCTGTTGAAGTAGCTGAACCACTTATATTTCCACTAGCTAATGTAGCACCTACATACTGATATACTGTCATGAACAAATACTCACTATCAGTAGGATCAACAGAGGAATCTCTAAACTGAATTACTCCTGTCTTATAATCAAACTGATAATCATTTGTAGAAACTATATCATCTCCATCTAATGAACCCGTTTGTAAACTTCCACTTACAGTAGATGATTTATATAACGCCGCCAAATATCCAGGAGTAGAATCTTCTGTTGTAGAAGTTGCTAAAGATGCAATTGAATATTTAGGTGATATAAAATTAACTTGTTGGTTATCATCAATTAACTGTGCACCAATTCCGCTATCACTTCCTGTTGGGTCTAAAAAGAACCAAACTTCATTATTAGTACTTGATTTTGTTAATTTTTGTCTATACCAATACTTCATTACAGATTTACCACTAGTAGAATATGTTGAATTAATATCGGCACTCCCACTATATGGTAATCCAGAAGATGGAATCAAATCGGATTCAGTATATATTTCTACTGAACCTAAATCAAATACATTTGTAAATGATTCTTGTGCACTTGTAAGAGTATCGTGAGTATATCTTCTCGACGCTAATAATCTACTTGACTTAGATCCTGAGTCTATTTTTGCCATTTCTTATCTCTAACTAAAAGTTAATGTAATGTCATCTATCGGGGTTGGATCTCCCTTATATCTAACTATCACGTAAAGTTCATTATCACTACTATCTAAATACATTCCATCTGCATTTCTTATTGGTACTGTATATGTTCCACTTACTATATTACCACCACTATTTCCATACAAACTAATTGCTGTACTAAATGGATTTTTAAAATTATCTGCTGCTATATCTGTTTCTATTGCATTGCTTGTGGTTTTTACGGGATCATAAATTCTTGCAACACTCAAAGAACTATTATTACCACTTCCATTACCAGAACTCTCAAATAATAATGCACATGAAACACCATTTGTAGTTGCGTTCCAAGCTATCAAAGTATTATTATTAAGATTTACCGTCATACTCGAATATGTACTACCATCTGTTTGGAATCTCCGTATATAATATTTGTATGTTCCGCCACCAAAACTCGCTGGATACCAATATCTATAATCTCCACCTGGGTCTACTAAGTAACCTGGTTTTACTTGTAAGTCATAGTCACCTAACTGATTTCCACCTCCAGTTAATTGATATGAGGTAGTCCAAGCAGTTCCATTAAATGCTTGTACGTTATCTGCTAATACTATTCTAAAATCTTCACCACTAAATGTTTCAGTTGTTCCTTGTAATGTACCACCATCATATCCTTGTGCCCTACCATATATTCCTAAACTACCACTAGCTGCTGTTTGTCCGAAATCTCCCGCTGTATGATAAGATATTGTTTGTGTATCTAATGTAGATTGTGAACTATTTCTGTTTCTTGCCTTTGTGGCCACGGTAA
>CALBXV010000629.1 GCA_937890045.1 uncultured archaeon | reverse complement strand
ATATATCATATTCATCTATTGCTTTTGGGATAGCATCTTCATACCACGATTCCATTCCTGTAGACATATTGGAGCAATCAAGTTTAAGTAAAAATTCTGTTTTTGTATCTTGTATATGTTTTTCTAAGATAAAGGTTTTTTCACATTTAGGACAATCAATCTTTCGCTGTTTTAAATGTTTTGCAACTCTTTCTGGTAGATTTATCAATTGAAAATGTTCAGATTTACCCAATGAATGATAAACATAAACATCTAATCTTTTTTGACAATAACGACAGTAAACCATTACAAGGTCATGTGGATTTACTAAAGGATTATTTTGTAAAGAATTTTTAACTTTACTACCCTTAGAAACCTTTTTGACTTTATGATTATGATAAAGGGGATCGATTTTCATAGATATATTTCCTCAAAAAAATGGAGCTACTGGAGAGATTCAAACTCCCGACCTGCTGATTACAAATCAGCTGCTCTATCAACTGAGCTACAGTAGCTTAAATGAAGTGGAGCTAGAGAGAATCGAACTCCCGACATCTGCCTTGCAAAGGCAACGCTCTCCCATCTGAGCTATAGCCCCTTTGTTTATAATTCGACTAATGGATCAGCGGATTTACTTGTACCAATATTAAAGTTAATAACAGATACTACACGAATCCCAGCACCAGTAAAAGTATTTGATTCGTGCCATAAATAGCCTGGATGTAATAAAGTCAATCCTACTTCTGGTTTAATATGTCGAGCTTTTCTATTATAAGGAAATGATATAGCAGGTCTAGGATCACAAATAATTAAATTTCCTTGTTCTTCAAATTCCTTTGAGTGTGTCCATAGTGATTTAGGTGTTTGCGACTCCATACTTCCATCTGTCACTAGTTCGCCTGCAGGAATTTTAGAAACTTCCCAAGTTTTTTCACCGAAAAGATTTTCCTCTGACAAATCAACAGTAAATTCATCACCGACTGTAAGATAATTAATTAACACACCATCATAACCATGATGATAATGCGGATAAGTACGTTCCCCCCACGATTGAATATTACCAAAACATTTTGCTTTTATTTTAATATCCGCAACATCTGAAACACCCCACGAATTTGCAACATAATAACGAATCAATTCAGTTATAATTTCCCGATATTGTTGAATGTGTTTATCATCATCTATAAACATATTATAATGATGTTTACTACTATATGTACTATCTTCACCATCTGGCTTAGTAATTGGTTTACTTTGATATGCGTGTTTAGCAATAGTATTAATTAAACAAATACGCATTTCTTCAGGCAACTTAATTCTAATCTGTCCAATACTAGTTGACCAATCTTCTTCAAAACGAAAAGCGTCCTTTAAAGGATGATCTGAATTTTTTAAATAATAATCATTCATTATCGATTAATCCTATATATTCGTCATCAAGACGAACACAATATTGTTTTTTAGTTTTAACTTGGTTACAATGATATTCTGTAAGAAACAATGCATTGATATGTGGATAACCTTTATATGGAGCATCCACATAAGCTTTTCCACCAACAGCTAAGAAAAAGTAAATAACTAATTCAAAAAAACCCATCAATGATCTATTTGTGCTTTCTGCACTTTACCAGAATAATCAACCATACACGATTTCCATTCTGTACAATTATCAATCATAGAACTACCAGCATCTCTATGTCCATTACCAGTTCCTTTAATACCACCAAACGGTAATTGAATTTCCGCACCAATAGTTGATGCATTAATATAACACAAACCAGTTTCAATTTCATTCAATGCTCGAAATGCAAAGTTGACATCATTAGTATATACAGCTGCACTTAAACCATATTCAGTATTATTAACCATCCAGATTGCTTCATTAATATTTTCAAATGTTGTTACTGCAACGACAGGGCCGAATATTTCTTCTTGCATTAACTCATCATTAATATCTATGTTGTCAAAAATAGTTGGTTCATAAAACCATCCACTACAATCTTCATTCGGTTGTCTTATATGATTTCCACCAACCAAAGGTGTATGTCCATTTATTTTTGCCTGTTCAACATATTTTATAACTTTATTTAATGCTTTTTCATTAATCAATGGCCCTACATCTGTTTTATCTTTCGTACCATCACCAATACTTAGAGTTTTAGTTTTTGCAACTAGTTTCGCAATAAATTCTTCATGGATATCTTCATGTACCATAACTCTACTGCAAGCAGTACACCGTTGACCAGTAGTACCAAATGCTCCCCATACTACACCTTCAACTGCCAAATCAATATCAGCATCTTCCATAACAACGATTCCGTTTTTCCCACCCATTTCCAACGAATATGGTTTCATCATAGATGCACAAGTTGTTGCTACAATCTTACCTGTAGCAGTAGAACCTGTAAACGAAATCATTTTTACTTTTGGATTTACAAGTAATGGCATACCAGCAGTTACTCCATAACCAGTTACAACATTAAAGACTCCAGCGGGTAATCCTGCTTCATGGAAAATCTCTGCAAGTTTAATGACAGACCAAGGCGTATCCTCAGCAGGTTTAATAACCATTGTGTTTCCTGCTACTAATGCTGGGAATGATTTCCAAGATGGAATTGCAATCGGGAAGTTCCATGGCGTGATTGCACCAATAACACCAATCGGTTCTTTTCGGGACATACACCATTTGTTTTCTAATTCTGAAGGAACAACTTCACCTGCCATTCGTCTACCTTCACCAGCTGCATAATATGCCATGTCAATTGCTTCTTGAACATCACCTCTAGTTTCTGATAAAGGTTTACCCATTTCTTGAGTCATTTGTCCAGCAATACATTCTTTATCTCTTAAAAGAAGCTCTGCAGCTTTATACAGAATTTCACCACGCTTAGGTGCTGGAGTATTTTTCCACATTCGAAAAGCATCATGAGCAATCCCAACTGCTGTATCTACATCTATTGGTGCTGAATCTTGAAACTCTGAAAGAACTTTTCCTGTAGCTGGGTTTATGTTTTGGAAAGTTTTCTTAGTAACGCCCTCCATCCATACACCACCAACATAATTTTTATAAATCATAATTTACTCCTGTTTAATTTATTGAAAAACTTTACTAGCTCCTTGTAATTGCTACAATCTTTCTAATCTGTTTTTCGATAACATCTTTCCTGTTAGGCCATTTAATATAAATATCATCTGGATTTTTTTGTAGATTTTTCAATAAAGGCATAATTATTTTTTCTACATTTAGTAATTCTTCTTTACGTTTCTTTTCCAATTCTTGTATTTTAGAAGTATCACCACTTCTAACTTCTAAAAGTTTATTGATTTTTTGTTCAAGATCATTAGATATAGTTGCACTTTCTTCAGCAACCTTTGATCGAACCTTTGATTCAAATTCTTCAACTTCGGCTTCATCGACTGTTGAAAAACCAAAATCAAATTCACCATAATCTTCTATATTAATGTCTTGTTTATCATTAACCATATTCCTATTCCTTCCATATATATTTTGGTATAGAACCGTTTACATCATATATATTAGAATGATCCATTAATGCTCTACGATAAGGAGTAAACTTTATACCCCTACCCCATCCTAAAAAACCCATCACTTCTCTTTTAGTTACAGAACCATTTTCTTTTATAAAATCTATTAGTTCATTTAACTTCTTAGAGAACTTCATTTGTTTGGTCTTACATATAAGAGTATTTATATACCCACTCATTTCAGTCATTTTATTCTTATAAACCAAATTATCTGCAATATGAATTACAGCACTAAGTCCCATTTCATCTCTATACTGTCTATCATCCAAATAGGTATTTAACAACATAACTGCATCATGGTCATTATCAAAGAATTCTCCTTGTGGTTGCAATTCTTCATAGTAAGTGTCGTTATACATTATGTATGGAACGCCATTCATCATCCCATCTGTGGTTGCTACACTCCATCCACCATAAGTTTGTTTAGGTGAAAACCCTACCCAACATTTCTTTAAGAAATCATAATAACCTTTCTTGTCAAACTTATCAGTAATAACATAGTCTCTGTTAGGTTTCCCAAGTAAAGGTATCCATACTTTAAAATCTTGTCGAATCTTCCAGAGTTCATCCATTATTTTCATAAATGGTTCAAAGTTCTTATATGTATCTGGTCTATGATTAAATACAATAATCTTTTCTCTATCCTGTTTTATATCTTCTAATCCACAAATATCATCTTCATCAACTCCAAGATGTTGTACAGTTAAAATGTTATGTAATTTTTGAATTACATTGTCATTGAATGTATCTTTCGCTTGTTCCAACACCATAGATTTTTGATGCTGTGTATTTAAATAACATTTATCATACTCTAACAGTCCTGTTATATTTTGAATAAAACTATCCTTAGACCACGCAACAACTGGTTTAACATCAAACCAATGACAATAACCAAAAAATAGTGGCGTATGATGTGTAACATTATACATGGTATTTTTAAGAGCGTGAGTATGCTCTGGTAAATGAGACATCACCAAATCAAAATCCAAATCATGTGATAACATTTCCTTCATTCCACTAACATCAAAATGAGATCGCATAGTTGGCGGATATGTAGGTAGATCAATATAGAATTGTGTTACGTTATCAAATGTAAGTGATTCCATTGGTTCAGTAAGAACCAAATAAAACCACAAGTCATCTCTCTGCTCATTCAAGAGTTTAATCTGTTTCTTAATAACTTGGATATAACTATCTTTCTCCAAATCCTCTTGAAAAGTAATATTAGGATATACTAGAATCCTAATAGTCTTTTGTGGATTTTCATCTGTAAAGTTTAATGATGGCATTTAAACATACCTTTTTCTATATCAGTAATATTAGTTCCAAATAAATTACCTTCACTAAATTTCACTTTTCTTACCTTATCGGTCTTACCCCATTTCTGAAAAAATTTATCTTCTATACGATATTTTTTTATTGATTCTTTATCCACTATGAGGAGTTTATTAAGTCTATTCGACATGAATACCATAAGGAATGGTACAGGCTCTTCTAAGAAATGACTTTTTCTTGCTAGAAAAGAGATATACTTATATTTAGCAGGCCATTCATTATCCCATTGTTTCCATCTTTCTAAATCAATAAGTAAATGTTTTTTACCTGTTTCATCTACCAACGCAACATCAATTCCATATTTATCGTCTGGATGATATTGCCATTTACAAGCTATACCATCTGGTATGTAATTTAATAGATATTGTTGCAATGTCGTATCATTTAGAGTATGATGAATAAACATCCTAACATCAGGACTATCATCAAAGTTATTCTTTCTATCAGAAAAATTACTACCCCACTCTTTGATTTGTTCTTTATTTACTTTTGTCATCGTATTATATCAATCTCATTCATGGTTTTTGAATTCCAAACTTCTAGTTTGGTACGAACCTTTTCCTCTCTAATCATCTTATCATATCTTTTAGTAGCGTATTTCTTCCACCATGTAATCACATTCTCTAATTCAAAACGATCAAAGTTTTCTGCCTTTTCTAACTTATCAGTATTGCCCAATAGAACTTCACGCACATTAGAGAATCCATACTCACTCATATAGAATCTTTTCTGTGTGGTAACACCAGTTGCTTCTTCCATCGCCTTAACAAACATTTCATACGCTGTGGTATCATGTTCTTTTAAAGATGACTTAACTACACTAACCATCTTAGTTTGTATTTTAAGTTTACGACTTGAAGCACCTTGATGAATTAACTCCTCACCATTGTTCCTATTAGTAAACCAATCCTTTAACTCTTTATAGATATCCTCACCCAATGTTAAAAGAAACTTAGATTGAGTATCACCCTTATATCTAAGGAAAGGTTTCATACCATCATACATTGAACAACCTTTTATATTCCCATATAGTGATGTAGTTTCAAACAAACAAAACTCCGTATCATATTTAGCATCTAATATTTGCCGACTTGCATGAGAACAACATATAGCTGCAAGTAATTTTCCACCAAGATAATTAAATCCAAATGGTTGAACTGGAACGATATTGAAACCCATTATCGCTCTCTTATTGAAAATGTCTAAATCTGGAGTACCACCAAGATAATCGTTTCTAGGTTTAGAATTAATTAAAGGCGAACCAAAACGAATAAAACCAACAATTGTATTAGTGTTAGTTTCTTTTATAACTATTTTTAATGTCTTGCCTGGATTTTCATCTGGTGAAAAAGATG
>CALBXV010000628.1 GCA_937890045.1 uncultured archaeon | reverse complement strand
ACCCCGATTATACATTTTCTGTACACAGGTAACATGAGAAGTCAGTCCACCATTAGAAGGATATACACTACTGTCAACATTATCCTTTAAGGCTTTAGGTTTTATTACATATGTTTTCCATAATGGATCAGTATCTGGAAATGATGTATCCATATCTAGATCAATATATTCTTTAGACTGAGCTATCTCAAGGATATCATTATACTTAAGCTGCATTAATTCATCATAAGATATTGGAATCTTATAGCTGCCATTCTTTTTATTATATGAGAAATGGCATCTGATTAATCGTGCTCTGTCATAGATATTATCTACTCCATATTTTTGGAACATGTCTTTAATGGTTAACTTAAGTATTACCGGTAATTCCTTATCGGCACCAAGTTGAAATAGGTCAGCTACTTCAATATGGAATCCAGTACCACTGAACCATATTTGAAATAGTTCATCACCAATTTCTTCATTAAGATCATGAGCTAAGCTTTGGACATTCTTTATATCTCCATCTTTAATGTCCATATCCATAAATATTCTATCTATTTCATAAGTACCTTCGTAGTTCTTTATATCACCATCGAAGCTCTCATCATAGATAAACATTGATCTATACAGTTCTTGTTTAGGTTTGATAAAACTTGGCAGTTCACCTAATGTAACTCTATTATGTCTGTTAGCTACAGTGCCAACTGCCATTTCTATCAAACAGTTAGAAGTACCCATGTCGATTCCGATTTTTTAGTTTTCTTCTCAACTATATCTAAGACATCAATGTCTTCTATTACTCCGTCAGACTTCATTCCACGCCATATGCGGCTGTAGGTACTGGGATTATGTTTCACACCCCAGTACCTTACACCATGTTTAACAACGTCTACTTCAAAATTATGTGAAGAAACCTCGTTAAATCCAGCCTGTAGGCGTAGAGCCAAGAAGTCTTTTATGATTTCTCTAGCTGTTGGTTTCATGACTACCAGTCAGCTAACTCGTCAGACTCTTCCATGAGCTCTGGCTTGTAGTTTTTGATCCATCCCTTCTCAAGATTTAACTTGAACTCTGCAACAAGTTCACCATTCTGAGATTCAGGAGCAGCTACAGTTTGAAAATCTGCATAGCTAGGCTTACCATTTTTCTTGGTTCCTTTTACATAAGATAATCTCTTGAATACTCTGCCTATACAATCAGGCAATACATCTTCAGGTATTTTATCTTCGTCATCAAGCTTGGCATCTACATCAATAGCATCAAAGAATATATCTAGTCTTCTTAATGTGCCTTCGCCTACTTTTTCACCAAATTCATCTTTCTTAAATCTTCCGCCTGTATAAAACTTAGGCTGAAAATCTCTACCGATATCTAGGGTGACATTTATACCAACATCATCTTTATATTTTTTATCTTGCCATTCTGTACCACCATAGATTACTTCTATATCAACAATGGTAACATCATTGATAAAGACGCCGGGCATAAATTTCTTAGTAGATTTACTACTATATTTTGTCGACAATCCCATTAGTCTTGTCTCCTTTTGCTAATTAATGTTTCAAGTTGTGTTATTTTCTCTGCAGTATCTTTTTCGCTAACACTTGTATCTTTCAGCAGTGCATTTACCTTAGCTTGTTCATCCTCTTTCAAGAGTTTATTTCTGCTTAATCGATCCAGCTTAACGGCTTGATCTACTGTCATTCCACCCTTAACAGGTGTTTTACCTTTAATAGTTTCAGGTACATAGTCTAGATCACGTATATCTTCGTTAATCCATAACTCTAATCCAAATCCTGTAGCCATGCTAACTGCTTTGGCTATTGCTCTTCGGAAAGTATTTTCTACTTGAGCTGCATCTGGATTGCTCTCTGATTGATTTCTATAATTACGTACTGCAAGATATTCATCATGAATACAATGTTCTTCTTGACTCTGATCCCAATAGGTTAATCTAACATGAACAAGCTTGCTTTGACCTGTTTCTATTATGTCTACAAGCTCATATCTGGCTGAAGGATCATATTCCTTCATCTTGTCCCAGCATATTGCCCACGATAGATAGTCAAATTTCCCTTTCTTTTCAATACTGTGAGCATATTCATCTTTTCTCAGTATCTCAAAGGGATGTCTTGGCTTATCATCCATCATTTATTGTTCCTCTTTAGTTATTAAATAGGAAAAAAGGGAGGAAACCCTCCCTTATTTATTTCCTTCGTTTTGGTGGAATTACATATTTTTCTTTCTTCATATTCCAATCTGGATAATGTTTCGTAGATGACCTGCGTATATCTGGATCACGCCGATCACCTTTTACCCAATCAATTAATTCATCTACCTTACCCATAACCGACTTAACTCGTTCTTCTGATTTTCTTTCCAAAGATTCATCGTAGATAATGTCAAGACATTTATCACACATCCTCTCATCCGTATCTCCATCGGTATCATCGTAGAGGTTTTCACATTCTATACAAGTATATTCTTCAGCCATTTTCATGCTGTTGCAAATTCATGCAATTTAATATGTGACTCTAGAATCCTGTTTGGAGGCGTACTTTTCAACGCTTCCGTACATGCATTATATAGAGACCACATATCTCTATTTCCAAATGCATCTGGAGGATTTTTCCACTGCATTAAAGCTTTAGCTACCTGCCTAGGCTTTAATACCTTATGTCCCATCATTAATCCCAGAAATTTATATGCTTGATCGTTATTTATGTACAAGTTTGCCATATACTCTTTATCTCTAAGAATATTCTGGAATTTATTCTGTGAATTCCAAATCGTAGACACCAATTTTTCTTCTAGATCATCTACTACATTCTTGGTATGTTTCCGCATATATGTTACGGTACCATTGAATGCAAGATTATCACATACAAATACATTAGCTCCCATACAGAATCCATTAGATATTGACTTATCATAACTTGAGCGAATACCAATCGCCAGTCCCATTTCATCCGATTCTTCTGATTTAAATTTTATTACGCCAAACATTCTTTGGTCATTACCGGCTACTGCCAGCTCTGAACCTATGTAATCGTAATCCTTTAAGAGACCTTGTGATATATTTAAGGTATTTGCAATTAAGTCTCCAAATGCCACTGGCTTATATGTATCAGTTTCTTCAGGTAGAGGAATATTTGCAAGCTCATCAAATGTAACTTGTCTCCCCCCACAATGTATCATCATCATTTATCGTTACCTCCATATTGTTTATTGAGTTCATTGAAATTTCTTTTTATGTCTAGATATATGTTTTGAGACAATCCAGACGCTTCTATTGCTGATCTTGAGTCCATATTCCAATGTCCCAAATCTTTAATTATCTTATATGCTTTAAATTGAGCCTTTTCAATATGAGCTTTATTTACTTCTTTCATAACTATTTTAACTTCGTCTTTCGTTAGTCCACGATCTTTATTAAATCCTGCATATTCTTTGCATGATGAGCAGATACCTAATCTGTCATATAACTCTCCCATAGGCAAGGCATCGCAGCATTCACTTAGATAATTCATTATTATCTCCTTTTTTCCAACACCTATCCAACCAGTCAAACCAATCATCAAGATTCCATACTATTGATATCTCAGCCGGTGGTTTCTCGAAGCTGTAGTATGAAGATTTGTCTTTAAAACTATTGTTGACAAATTCAACTGTTTGGATATCTTCTGGTGTCATTTCTTTGCCGAAATATTTCATCTAACTTCTGTTATTGCGTCTTCTGTTGCTTTTATTCTTGCATATATATTATCAATCATATCTCTTAGATTTTCAAAAGTAATTAAAGCACCATCAAGTATATTATTTATTTTTTCCAGTACTTCTTGATGGTCATTAACTGTCCTTTCTAAGTCATTTAATCTTTCTTCTAAGATATTTAATTTGTGTTCAGTCATTTCTACTCCTCTTTCTGCTATCCATGCCCAAAACACCTTTGAAGCATCTTCTTTGCTAAGGTTGTAATCTTCCATTATATATTTTGGTGAAGGAAAGATATCTTCACATATATCATCAAGATAAGGAAAGATATCTTCGCACATATCATCAAATATAAAATCACTTACTAAATCCATTTATTATTCACCTTTATATTTTTAAACATTTAGAAAAAGGAGAGCCTGCTACCGAGGTTTGATCCTAGCATCATGAAGGGAGGGGCCACAATGCAAAACAGACTCCCCAAATCTCTATATCGTAATTGTCGTCTTTAAAGGCTTACGCTTTTTCACTGCTTCCAGTAGAATAGACAATGGTACATAATCTCCAATTGCCTTCTTTAGCTTATAAGGACTCCCAACATTTAGCATCCAATACATAACATGCTGCAACTCACTTGGATTATTGTAAGCTTTTGCATAGTTCTTATACTGATTTACAGCTATATGAAAAGTGACTGGTGACTTACCGGTTTTTAGTATTTGCTTTAATACTCTAATACCGCCAATTTCTTTCAAATGCTCAATTGACCTTCTTGTAGAGCTTGATATATTTGCTCCTTTAAGATATCTATATAACTCCTGAGCCGATGACATTGGCATTGTATTTTCATTAGCTTCGATAAAATATTCATCGAATCTTGCCATACTTTCTGAGCTATTGACAATTGTAGGAACTTTTTCCATATTTAATTCCTTTGCAATTTCAAGTCTCCTGTTACCATCAATCAATGTATAGTCATTTGTTACCGATAATGGTACCAATATCCCTACACGTTTAATTGACCTTCTTAATGCCTTGTACTTACTGTTCGTGCGATCTGTGCGTACAGGTGGATTAAAAGGACTAGGTTTTATTTTATCAACCTTAAGGTTAACTAACTTCATTTCTCCTCCTTGCTACTGTTTTTTCGACTCTGACTGGTTTTATCCACCAGCCATTGCCATTTTCATTGAATAATTTTTTCTTATCTTTGATATATTCAGGATCATCTGGAGCATCGCCTTTATAAGGCCATCCTCTCTTTAACTTATTTGTTTTCCAATCATAATCACTACTTGACATATATTCTCCAATAATTTCGCAAGGACTTGACATAAGGCGTTTTTTCGCTGTCTGAATAGATCGAAACCTTCTACATAGATGGTCTCCCGGACTATTCAAATTCAACCAAGCCCCTGCTATAGAAACCGTAGTTCCTAATTGTGACTAACTCAATAGCCTCAGCAAATTTTTCGCATATGTTATCTGACTTAAAAGCTTTGCGTTCTGTGCTGAGGACGTTGAGTTCTTTATTATTTGAAATGACATATCATAGTTTTCACCAACAAAAGCCTCTAGCTGTTGCCGGTTCATCTGATTTATCATATTGAAACAATTCCTCTTATGAGGTTTAACAACTTGTAGAATAAAATTTTCATATATTCTCCATCTCTCTCGATCTCGTTTCGGTATTGTTACTTCCATAATTCCTTCCTATCAGTATTGAATAGTCTTTTTCAAGATGTGTAACTGCAGTAATAATTTGATTTACACGTACACCATCTATATTTTTATATTCATTTATTATGTTACCATGATCCATCACAGTAACGTTATATTTTGGCTTATTGGTTACAGAGTTAGCCACTCCACGTGCCACTCTGCCAAGCAACTTTACAGATTGATTTAATCCATAAGCCATATAGCCAATTGCTTTACCGATATTACCGGCTACTGTAAATCCTCTAATCATTCTTTGACTTCATTTGCTGCAATGATTACATTATTTACATTTAATTGTAACAGTTTATCTTTTAGCAATTCTGCTTGTATTTGTGTTTCCCTTAATTTTTTGACAGTCCATTCAACAGAGTCTTCTTCTGTAATTCCATTTCTAAGACTATCAATCATAAAGTGTATATTTCTATTTACTTTATCAGATAATTGAACTAGTTCATAATAGTTCATTACACCTCCCTAAACTTGCTTTCATCGATATCATTATCGATTACCTTATCAATTGCAGCTTCGACTTTGATATCATTTATTATTGATTTCTCCCAGCATTTTCTACAGAATTCATGATATTCTTTTATCTTAAATTCTTTTTCCAATGAAACAACTGGAATTGATCCAATATATTTTCTTTTATGTAGGCTACAACTAAACATGATTTGTTTCTCCTTTTGTAAACCAAAAAAGGGAGAGACATATAATCTAAATCCTTCCTTATTTCATTTTTATCTGTCATTTTTGCATAGAAAAATTACTTCTTAATAGTCAGAATTCCTATATCAAACGGCTAAGAATTTTACTTCTTAGCCATCTAACAGTTCATATTTACCTGTCCCATTACAAGAAGAGCATTCCACAATATTTCGATCAATAACATCTTGATCTATCTCATGTATATGCTCTTCTTTTCCAGTGCCCTGACACTTAGGGCAGATGCCCTGTATCATCAGTTCAGAACGATAAACTTCTTCCCATTCAACATAATCTTGCGTTCTTTCATATCCCATTACCAAGATGCTCCTTTATTTTCTGTCACTGGTTCAGAATGGCTTTCTAGATTCTTCAAGTATCTTTGATACTTCTTCTTTTTATAGGTATCCATTCCATTTTTAATACCGGTAGGAATTGATTTAATCGCTTTCTTTATCGATTCAAACAATGTTCCTTTGGTCTCGAATTTGAATTCTATTTTCATGTTATTCCTTTCGGTTATTTAAATAGACAAAAAAAGGAGTACACATTTCGTGTACCCCTTACGTTTTATCTTAGCAACAGAATTTATCAGGATAGATTTCTTTAGTAACTCTATCTGCTACCCTGATTACTCTACATTTTTCGGTTGATAGTGAACCATATGATGTAGAGTAAGAGTTTTTTAAGGCATCTAATACCATAAATGGCACTAGAATGATGTCTATTTCATCATCATCTTGCAATTTCCGCAAGTCATCATAAATTGTTTCAGTTACCTTTGTACTCATTTCAATATCTTTCCATTTTTCATTGTTAACAACAATTTCATCTATTTCAAGACTCATTAACTTAACTCTTTCAGGTGTACACGCCGGGAGTGCTTCACCAGTAGTGAATTTAAATTCATGTGGTGAACTCCAGTTGGCTATTCTTATGCCGTTATCTAGTGTTATTACTGGACATACTTTATTCATATTTACCTTCCTATTTATTTATAAAGCAAAAAAAGGGGTATACATTACGTATACCCCTGTAGCTTATGACAAATTAGTCAT
>CALBXV010000627.1 GCA_937890045.1 uncultured archaeon | reverse complement strand
AACCTTTCATCATTTCCTGCCTCCTATTAAATTAATTGTTACTCATAAACCTTACCTTAGTAAACAATGTCTATTACCTTCTAAACCTCATCTTCCAAATCCCAACTTTGATTTTCTTCGTTCCAATTATATCGTTTATCATCATCTGGATGAGGTACAGGTGATTCCCATTGGCAGGTATCTTCATTTAAAAGCCATGACGTATAAGGCTGAGGTTGATAAAAAGCATCTCTATCCTTATCATAAGTATAACCTATACCTGCATAATTTTTCCTTAATGCAACACCACCATCTGGTTCATTACTATTAGGAGCATAATGAACACCGCCTCTTGTATTATAACTTGTCTGTCTTATTTAGCTTGGAAAACTAGGATCGCTTTGAACATCAATGGCCTGTACAGCCGCAACTGTCCCCTGTGAATTGACATTAGGGATAGCAGTATTTTTTACATATAAATAAATATCTTTAGCCGCTGTCTGGTTTGCATTAGGTGTGCCAAGCATATTCCAGATAGATGCAACAAAGTTTATCTTATTCCTTGTATCCCACTCTGAAACCCTTGCCTTCACCCTAGCCTGGGCCTCAACTAAATACTCTTCCCTCTTTAAGTCTTTAACCTTATCAAGTACATTAGGGTCTGGATCTGCTACTCCACCTTGAGCTACCCATTCATTAAACTTTCTACGCTCTCTGCTATCATGTAATCCAAATTGTGTGCTAGTAGCAGTAAGAGTATGTCCTACTAATACATTTTGATTATCTCTGTTCTCATGGTAAATCGCCATTCAAACCTCCTTAAAGTTCGGCTTCTAAAAACATTTTCCTATTTGTCGTAGCATCTGAAACAAGTATTGCTGGATCACCCTGAGTTAAACTTCCAGCAGTATTAGCATCAAAACCTATTCTAGTAATACCACTAGCAACAACCGCATTACCATCTGTGGATAAACTTATAGCTGTACAATCTACTGATGTAGAGCCTGTGCTAAATCTCCAATCACCAGCAGTAACAGTCAAAGAAGGAGCTGCTCTCATAGGCACTAATAACTCAGTAGTCGGAACAGCTTTAGTCGTACTTATTGCTGAACCATGTGCAACCATTGTACTTGCTCCCTGTGTTCCAACAGCAGAACTACATGGAACCCAACAGTATCTTAAACAATCCATATAAGTCTCTCTGAAAGACTTATATTCAAAAGTATTTGCAGTTGCGCCCTCTTCAAGCTGGACATTTGTTATTTCCAGTGTATCAGTTACAGTTGCAGTTAGCCCATCTGCCCATATAAAGACTGCAATATTGGCCGTAGAAGCAGTATCTATTGATATATTCTCAATGGTATACCTTGCCCATGATGATGTAACGCTGAGATTTGCAGGAGTGTTCTCTGCCGTCCAGTTAGTATTCCATGTAGGTGTAGTATCTTCTGCTCCCCATGCCCCAACTACAACATCTGAAGTAACTGAATCTGCCGTAGAATCCCACGCAAGGACGACAGCCTTGATATTGTCCAGTCTGCCTGCAGAGGCATCATTTACCTTAGCCTCAAAAGACAGAGAAACCACATCTGAACCTCCAATAACTTGATAAAGATTTTTATTCTCTATTATCTGACAGATCCCGAACTTCTTTGATGCAGTTTCCACATCAAGTCTAATGTATTTTTCAGTACCATTGACACCACCGCTTGACTGCTGAGAAACATCAACTATATCGTTCCCATTAGAAAGATTTAACCACCTATCAACTAAATAAGTATCATCATTATTTGCAGGAGTAGTACCTGAATCAAATGGAGTACCCGACACTATTCTCTGTTGAATATCCATGCCACCATTAATAATTAAATTCTTAGCGTGGCCAGATCCAGTTGAGACAGTCTGCCAACTACAACTGTTATCCCCGTCTTCTCTTAGGAATTTAGTACCACCGCCTTCACCCGTACTTTTCAGTTCCGTACCTTCCAGATCCACATAAG
>CALBXV010000626.1 GCA_937890045.1 uncultured archaeon | reverse complement strand
GGCCAATTGCAGATAAGTTAAACTTACAAGTTGGAGTTATTTGTTTAAAACAGGCAAATAAAGAATCAAGTGAATATATATTTTATGGGGCGGATATTGTATATAATATACAAGATTTTGATCTGAAACAAGTAAATCCAGATCAAAATGTACAATTAATACTTTCAGTTGTAAATCAAGTTAATCCTGAGGTTATATTAATAGGTGGTTCAAAAATAGGTAAAGAAATTACACCTAGAGTTGCAACTAGACTTAATGTGAGTAGTGTTGCAGACTGTTTATCATTAAATGTTGATGAAGAAAATAAAATTTTATCTTCAAGAATGATATATGGAGGAAACTCGAATGTAATATTAACTTCTGTTAAAAAACCGTTTATTGGATCACTGAAGACAAAAGTTTTTGAGAAAATTGCGAAGGACGATTCAAGAAAAGGAGAAGTAGTTGAATTTAAGGCTCAGATTGAAGAATCGAAAGTTAAAATTGTTGAGAGAATAGATTCACAGAAAGGAGATGTTAATATTAGGAATAGTCAAGTAATTGTTTCTATAGGTCGTGGTCTTAAGAAACAAGAAGATTTAGATATAATTAAAGAATTATCAAATCTGTTAGGAGGAACTATTGGCGGGTCTAGACCAATAGTAGAAGACTTCAAATGGCTTCCTAAGGAGAGACAAGTTGGGCTTTCTGGAGAAACAGTGAAGCCAAACTTATATGTTGCAGTTGGAATTTCAGGTCAAATACATCATATAATAGGCATGAAAGATTCACGAGTTATTGTTGCTGTGAATTCAGATGAAGGTGCACCTATTTTTGAAGCTTGTGATTACGGTGTAGTTGGAGATTTATATCAAGTTATACCAGAATTAATAAAAATTTTAAAATCCAACTTAAAATAATTGAATAATATGTTAAATATTTTATTAAATAAACACAATTATAAATAAAGTTGTAAAAACATTAGATAGTTAAAGTCTAAATATGAATAGTTTTTAACCTTTAATGAGAATAATGCTTCCGACAACAATATTTCTTACCAAAGGAGTTGGAAAACATAAAGAGAAACTTGGGAGTTTTGAGTTTGCATTACGTAATGCTGGAATAGCGTTTTGTAATTTAGTTCATGTCTCAAGTATATTTCCACCAGGATGCAAACTTGTTTCACGAAAAGCAGGACTTGAAAAAGTAAAACCGGGTCAAATCACATTTTGTGTACTCAGTAGGATAGAAACGAATGAACCTAATAGACTAATAGCTTCATCTATTGGAGTTGCTATACCTAAAGACAAGAATATGTATGGTTATTTATCTGAACACACAGCTTATGGACAAACAAGGGAAAAAGCTGGAGATTATGCGGAGGATCTTGCAGCTGGAATGTTAGCGTCAATTATGGGTTCAGAATTTGATGTAAATAGTAGTTATGATGTTAAGAAAGAGATTTGGCGAATATCAGGAAAAATTGTGAAAACACAAAATGTTGTACAGTCAGCTGAAGGAAATAAAAATGGGTTATGGACTACAGCGATAGCAGCAGCAATAATGCTAGTTTAAGTTAAACATTTAGGTAAATATTAAATTAATGATATAAAATAAGAAAAAATAATTTTATTATTATTTTCATTATAGGAGGTTTTGAACGTGAAAAAAAAGCGGTGGAAAAGTTTAGTTCATAATGGAGTAGCGTTTCCACCGGAATATGAATATAAAGGTATTAATATTAAAATAAAAGGAAAAGAGCAAACAATCAATGTTAATGCTGAGGAAATGATCTACGCTTGGGCAAAAAAGAAAGATACGCCATATATTCAAGATAAAATATTTCAACAAAATTTCTTAAAGTCATTATTACCAATTTTACCTAAAGAATATAGAAAAATAAAATATATTGATCTAAATTTCTCTAATTTTTATGAGTTAGTTGAAGGAGAAAAACGTGAAAAAGAGAATTTAACAAAAGAAAATAAAAAAGAAATTGCCAAAGAAAGAAAAGAAAAACGTGAAATACTAAAAAAGAAATATGGATATGCAAAAATAGATGAAATTGAGGTTGAAGTTTCTAATTGGATGATTGAACCTCCTGGACTCTATATGGGAAGAGGACAACATCCCTTACGTGGCACTTGGAAAAACAGAGTTTATTCTAAAGATGTTACTCTAAATCTAAGTAAAAATGTGTCAAAACCTGAAGGAAAGTGGAAAAAAGTAAGTGATAATACGAGTATGTGGTTAGCGAAATGGTCAGATAAGACAGATCCTGAAAAACAAAAATATGTTTGGCCTTCTGAATCTTCATTTTTAAGGCAACAACAAGATCAAGAAAAATATAATAAATCGGTAATGTTAGAGAAAAAAATACGGAAAATAAAAAGAGTAATCCAAAAAACACTCGCATCTAAAACACAAATAGAGAGAAAGATTGCTACAGTTTGTTATCTTATAGACATTTTAGCTTTAAGAGTGGGTGACGAAAAAGATGAAGACGAAACAGATACGGTCGGAGCTACAACTTTAAGAATAGAACATGTTAAAATTAAAAAAGAAAGTATTGAATTCAAATTTTTAGGAAAAGATAGTGTGGTTTGGCATAAAAAATTAGAGAATCCACCTAAACAGATAATTAAAAATTTTAATGAATTTATTCAAAATAAAAAATCAGATGATTTAATTTTTGATAATATTACGTCAGAAAAAGTTAACAAATTTTTTAAAAAGATTATGTTAGGTCTCTCAGCTAAGGTTTTTAGAACGTATATAGCTTCTAAAATTGTTAAAGAATATCTTGATAATGAATCTAATGATAAGCAAGAAGACTATGTAAAATTATTTCATGCGAAAAAAGCAAATCTTGAAGCAGCAAAAAAATGTAATCATAAAAGACAGCCACCAAAAAATTGGGAAAATAGTATATTAAAAAGAGAGATGAAACTTAAGGAATTAATAAATTTGAAGTTGCCTAAAACAGGAAAGGCAAAACAGAAGAGAAAACAACGTATTGAAAAATATAAATTACAATTAGAATTTGCTAAAAATACTTTAGAATATAATCTTAATACGTCTCTTAAGAGTTATATTGATCCAAGAATTTATTATAAATGGTCTTCTAAAGTAAATTTATATTGGGAGAAAATTTATCCAAAAACTCTTCAAAAGAAATTTAAATGGGTAGATTCAAAGAAAAGATAAGATATTATAGATGTTTAAGGTTTAAAAAAATTTTATTGATAGAAAAGAAAATTAATAAGATATGTTTACTATTCTAGTAGATACTGTTTGAGTCTTCAACTTGGAATTAATGATCTAGCAAAATATCCTTTTTTAGAGGAAGCAGGAGATATTATTAAAGATCTTAACTTAGAAATAAAAGATCTTGGTGAAGATGACTACAAAATTATAGTAAAGAGATCACATGAGAGAGTATTAGAAGCAGTTTACGCTGGTAAAATTTCAGAAAAATATTCAGATAGTTATGTTGAACTTCTTTCATTTCATATATCAATCATGGTTGTAAAAGCTACAGGTTTAGAAACTATATCAAAAAGATTTTCTCATGCTGAATCTTTAAGAGTTGAAAGATTCTTAGAAAGAGAAAATAATATTAGAATTATAGTTCATATATTTCGAAAACTATTAAATATTGAACTTATTGAAGTCTCAAAAAAGTTTGGATCTCAAAGTTTTGAGTATAAAATTCATTTTACAGAATATTTGAAAAGATCGGTATATTTTCATAGTATTGAATGGAAATTAGTTAATCGAATTGTAGATAAAGGATATGTTTACTTGATAACTTCAGATTTAGTGAGATTAATTCGAGAGGAAATAAGGATCATGATTCATAATAGAATAAATGATGCTATAACACCTAAATTACCAATAGTTCTCCAAAAGGTAGTTGAAAATATTCAAATTACAGCAAAAAAAATGCAGCCTAAAGCTTTTGATATAATATCTCCAAAAAAATATCCACCATGTGTCATTAATGCAATAGATTTGCTAAAAAAAGGTGAAAATATTCCACACTATGGAAGATTTCTTATGACGACATATCTTTTAGCAGTTGGAAAAACAGTTGATGATATAGTTAACCTTTTTCCAAAATCACCAGATTTTAATGAACAAATAACAAAATACCAAGTTGAGCATATAGCTGGATTAAAAGGAGGACGAACGAGATATAAAACTCCAAGTTGTATAACATTGAAAACACATAGTTTTTGCTTTAAAATAGATGAATGTAACGAAATTAAAAATCCTATTCAATTTGGTAGACAGTTCGGTAGAAAAAAAAATAGATAATTATAAGGAGCGGAAAACAAAACGAATGAGAAAGTAGAAAAATTTCTAAAACAAACATTCAAAGAATATTATTTTAAATATTTAGAAAAAGTTGAGATACCAAAGCGTGTAAATGAGCGGGAATTTGCGTATATTCCCTTTAATGGAAGTATGGTCAGACATGTATCGTTCAAAACATCTGGAGATCTTAAAGCATTTATAATTAAAGAAGTTCCTAAATCAATGTATTATTCAGTTGCATATTATAATGAACCCACATATAAAATGCAAGAAAAAGGTTTGAAAGGCGCAGATTTAGTTTTTGATATAGACTGCGATGATATGAATTTAAAATGTAAAAAAGAACATGATATTTGGACATGTTCAGAGTGTAAAAATATTGGAACTGGAAATCGACCAAAAAAATGTAATTCTTGTAGTGGAGAACGAATTAGTCAACTAAATTTATCATGTGAAAAATGTTTAGACGCATCTAAAATTGAAATAATAAAATTGTTAGATTTACTTTACGAAGATTTTGGTTTATCATCTAATGAAATTAAAACATATTTTTCAGGTAATATGGGATATCATTTGTCAATAGAAGGAAGTATTTTAGAAGAGGTTAATCAAATGGGTAGAATAGAAATTTCTGATTATGTAACTGGAAAGACCTTAAAACCAGAAACAATAGGTTTTTTTCAAGGAATATCTCCTGAAGAAATATTATCACGTTTACCAACAATAAATGATGTAGGTCGAAGAAAAAGAGTTATTGAGATTTTCTCTAAAAAATTAAAAATAAAGTATTCAGAAGATAATGATAGTGAATTTAAAAAAGAAATTATTAATGTTTTTTATAGAAAAAAATATCATAAATTTAACAAATTATTTTTTGATACCTTAAGTAATATGAATCCAAATATAGATACAACTGTTACTACTGATATACATAGAATATTTCGTTTACCAGGTACATTACATGGTGATACAGGTTTAATCAAAGCTAAAGTTGAAAATATAGATAAATTTAACCCTCTTGAAGATGCAGTAGTTTTTGGAGAAGATCTTGTTGAAATTTATGTAGAAGCTGTTCCAAAGTTTAAATTAAAAGGACAAGTTTTTGGGAAATATCGTTCTCAAAAAGTTAAATTACCACTAATGGCAGCAGTATATTTACTTAGTTTGAATGTTGCTAAGTTGGTATGATATAATTTGGAAAAAGAAATAATATTAAAATTAAAAGAGTTTTTAGATGAGGAATTACAGTCAGATAAAATTATTGAAGTACCAAAGACAATTTATAAAATTGTTACTACTTATTTAAGAAATTCAAATAATTTTGTGAAAAAACATAATGATAAGATAATTGAAGAGATTAAATATAAAGAAAAAGATGTTATAATAGAACTTATTACACGAATATTAGAAATTAGGATAGAAAAAAGCAGAAAAGATATTGTTGATGAATATAGTCTTAATTTACTGTCTGAAGAAAAATATATTCTTGAAGCATATGAGAATGTTAAACAACGTAAAAATAAAGTAATAGGCGCTATTAAAAATGGGCAGACATCTATTTTATTAAATATAACTGAGTTAAAGAAAAATACTTTAGTAAAATTTCTTAAATCGTTAGAAGTAATAATAGGTGTTGATTTAAAAGAATATGGTCCTTATTTTCCTGAAGATATAGCAATTTTACCGACAGAGAATGTAATTCCACTTATAAAACAAGGAATTGTATCCAAAATCGAATTTGATTAGACTAATATTTATTAATTTTAAGTTAAAAAAGTTCTAAATAATTTAATTAAATTCTTTTTTTAATATTTCTACTTTAGACTTTGAGAGTTTTTGAAATTTAAGTGCATCATGTATATCTCCAACTATTGACCCGTAATGCATTGGAATTGCAACTTTAGGTTTAATTTTATTAGTAACTTGAGATGCTTCTTCAGCTGTCATAACATATGTTCCACTGACAGGTAAAATAGCTACATCTACCTTCAAATCGTTTATTTCAGGAATAAAATCTGTGTCACCAGCATGATATATTCTTATTTTGTTTAAAGTTATAATATAACCAAGTCTTCCTTCGTCTTTTGGGTGAAATACGGCATCACGAGATCTGAATTTATTGATATTATATGCAGGAATAGCTTCTATAGTTGAATTTAATACTTTTTTTTTCTCGCCGGGTTTAATTACCATTATGTTATCACTGGTTAACCCTTTTAAATTTTTTATTGCAATATTTGGAGCAATAATTATTGTTTTTTGAGTAGATATTTTTTCTATATCTTCTACACTAAGATGGTCAAAGTGTTCATGAGTTATTAATATAATATTAGCTTTTATTCCTGTAGAAATCTGAAATGGATCAATATAAATTGTATCAGAGTTTTTTATTCTAAAACTATCATGTCCAAGCCAATGAAATTTTAATCCATTATATTCAAACATTGTATCCAAACTAAGTATTTAATGTAGTAATATATTAAAGATGCGATAAAAATAATAAATTATTAGTTTAAAGATAAATTAGATTAATAATAACTAGTTAAATCAGTTTGAACTTCTTTGTCTCGTAAAGGAAATAAAGATTGTAAATTAGATTTTATTACTTCAAACCTTTTTTGAGTATAATCATCAGTAGGATATCGTTTTAGTAATCTAGATGTTATGTCAATATATTTTTCTACTGAACCTCTTGAAATACTAGAAATAAGATCTTTTCCACAATTGAGACAAACACCTTTAAGAGGTATACGTCTATATTTTAATCCACAAGATTTACACCGAAATTTTTGTAATGTATAAGAACGCATATTTCCAATTATATCACGTAATAAATGCGTATTTAGGACAGATTTTACAACTTCATTTGGGTCTACTGCACGGATAATAGTTGCTATTTCAATCTGTTTTTCTAGTTTTTCAATAAGTGAATTTAGTGTGGTATAAGCACTTTTTGGATGATCAATAGAAATAAAGTTTGTATTATGAGTAAATGAAAAATTATTACATTCTTTGTCAGTATTTAATCTGTTTTTTACAATGTCAATTATATTCATAAGTTTTTGTGGTGATTCTTTGTTTAAAGTTTGTTCATAAAATGTTAATGGATATATATTTGATACGTCAAAATTTAATGCTTGTCGCTGTAGTTCCTTTGGAATAATTAGTGGTTGTAAAAGTAATGGAGCATCCATCCAACCTCCAATTTTTTCAGGTAAAAAATCCTTTGAAAAATTTATTAATACATCTAAAAGTAACAAAACACTATCTCCATCTCCGTCACAATCACGTCTTTTAGCAGAATGCCAATAAGGATGAGCAAAACAAACTTGTGCATTTGTGAAACCTATTATTCGGCCTATTATTCCAACAGAAGTATGAGGTGCAAGTCCAACAACTAAATTTCCAACTAAATCATCCTTGTTTTTAATATTATAAACCGTATCAAGTTTATAAAATTTTGTTAAGAGTTCGTCAATAAAATTAGCAGTATTTTCTAAAAAATCTTTAGCTTCAATTGGTAGTATTATATCTTGAGTGAAAAGTTCAAGAAGTTGATCATCGTTTATTAACGGATTTCCAAACATATCTTCTAAATAGCCTAATTTCTTTAGTTTATCAACTGAAGTGTTTATTTGTTTAGGTTTAAAATGTGTTAAACTTGTATTAGTGACATCAAATCTGATTGTACCATCTTTATAAACAGACAAATTATGTTTTTGTCTTAAGATACCTTTCTCAAGCGGTTCAGGTATTTTAGTGTAATTTATTAAAGATTGTACTCCTTTCAAAGGAGCTGATGCATATGTGTCTATGCTTTTTTCAGCCATTCTAAGATTTTTTTTAATTGGATACAGTAATTTTGTATATGGTAAACCACTAATTTTACAGATTGGACATATTTCTTCTTTAACTATACGATTACAATTAGGACAATGTCTAATAATTTTTGTTTCTTCTTCACAATTAGGACATTTAAGAGAAATAGTGTTTAAATCACATTTACTACATTTTATATTAATAATATTAATAGAAATATTTTCGTTTTTAGCTGCTAATAATATATCTCTTTTTATTCCACCTTCATTTTCTAAAGGAAATAATACATGAACGGGTGGTTTCATTTTTCTTAGCATTGCTTTTTCGGGTCTACCAACTCTAACTCCAATAAATGCACTTGATTTTCTTTTTATTTTAATTCCAGATATTTCAGTAAGAAACTCTAAAACGTCCCTCCATTCATTTATCTTTAATTTTTTTCTAAATTTTAATATTTTAATTAATGTTTTATAATGATCTCCATCAATAATCCAACCAATATCTCTAAATGTGTGAGGTATTCCTAAGTTTTCTACTATTTCTTTTAATTTATTATTATTTTTATATATTAGTAAAAATTTTTTATCTCCATCTATTGTTTCTTTTAAATTATTTTTTAAATATAAAACATCTTGTAAAGTAATAAGGTCCCAATAATAGAGATATTTAGGATGAAGAGGAACATTAAGTTTTTCACTTAATTTAAACGCTTCAGAAAAAAGAATTTTAGTTGGATTACTTAAAATGTTATTGATTTTATCTATATTTAATCCTGTTATATTAGATACCTGATTAATATTTGAAAAATTGTTTGATATTACATCATTTAATTCTTGTATCCACCATTCTTCAGTATATCCTGAAGGTAATAATGGTACATTATTTTCAAGAAAATCACCATAACTTATAAGAATGTCACCTAAATATAATACAGATTCAAGTTCTTGTTTTATTTTAGATATATTATCTAAGTTTTCAACTTTAATTACAGTTCCGTTTTTCAATTTTACTATAGGTGGCTCAATAGTGTCAACGAATGAAATAATTGCACCTTTACCAGGGACATCAAGCTTTACTTGAGTTCCTACAACTACTGGGTAATTTAATATGGTAGATACTAATGGATGAATAGCTACAACTGAAAGACCTGTATTATAACTTCGACCATATCTTAATCTAAAACCACCTTTCTGACCTGGAAAAGATAATACGGGTCTACCTGAAATAATTTCAGAAAAATGTGAATTATCACTTTTTGATTCTTTATCATCTGATTTAGAATCACCTTTAAGTTCAGATAACCATTCCCATCCAGGAATCGCTAAACGGTTAAGTAATTTGATAAGTTTTCTTGATCGACCTATAATTCCATCGTTGAGAACTCTAAGTCCACCTCCACGTACTCTGTTTGTTTCTATACGTTTCATGCCTCTATGAACTATAACTTCAACTGGATCAGTTTCAACACCGTTAATTTCAACAGGTAAATTGTTAATTGCTAATCTAATATCTTCATCAGATACTTTGAATTGAAAGTTTCCTACTTCTCTTTCATATATTCTAAGTTCTTCAGTAAATCGACCAACTTCATCTTCACTCCAAGCATTACAATGATATTTTTCTAGTCCAAGGGTAGTTCTAAGTTTATCCGCAATAGCTAATGTAAAAGCAGATTCAGTTCCACCTGCAGAACGAATAGGTCCAGCAAAATAAACTGCTGCGTAACTTGAACCATCTTCATTCTTTTTAATCTTTACAGAAGAAATGCCTTGTAAAGGTGCAACAGTTACACCTTCAGTAACAATCGCTAAACCAATTCTTACTCCCCAATCAAGAGCTTCTTCTTTTTCAAAATAACCAAATTTTCCTAAAACAATCTCTTCAGATAGTATTAAAGCGACACGATCATTACTATCTTCAGTTGATAATAGAAATCTAAGCCTTTCAGCAATAGGTAATCCAAGAAGTCGTTCTATTCTGTCTGCTAAATCATGTGCTAAATCTGATTCAATATTTAATGATGGATCATATCCTTTTGAGTGTGTAATTTCAGCTTTAGACCATAAATCTTCTAATGATTTTGTGATATTTTTTTGATATTGTTCATATAAAATATTTTTTTTGTTTAGGGGTTTTTTATCTGGAATAGAATTTTGTGATATCAATTATTTATCACAATATCTGTTTATTTATTTCTTTAGTGTAGTTGTTATTTTTTTAAGATCTATCTCAAAATTATCTTTTTCTAATAAGTTTCCTATTACTAGAATATCAGCACCTGATTTAGATAACAGTTTAGCGGATTTTGCATTAGTAATTCCTCCTCCAACTATTATTGTTCCTTGGTAATATTTTCTTACTGCTTTTAATATATTTGGTGATATTTGTGATGTCACACCAGATCCGGCTTCTAAGTATAGAAATCTCATTCCAAGATATTGAGCTGCAAGAGCATACATAATAGCTATTTCAGGTTTATTTGATGGAATTCCTCTTGCTTGTCCTATATAGCCAATTGTTCCACCTTGATCTATTACTAAATATGCCATAGGAATAGCTTCTAGATTATATTTTTTAATTAATATTGCTCCTAAAGCTTGTGCTTGAATTATGTAATATGGATTTTCTGAATTTAGGAGTGAACTAAATAAAATAGCGTCTGCATTAGGTGAAATTCCAGTAACATTACTTGGAAATAAAATTACTGGTATTTTTACGAATTTTTTTATAGTTTTGATAATTTTATCTAATTCTATTTGATCTATTGCTGTTGAACCGCCAACTAATATTGCTTTTACACCTAATTTTTCTGCTTTTTTTGAAATATTAGCTGAATTTTTACTATTAATATTTTCAGAGTCAATTAAAGCTAAACATATTGTACCTTTATTTTTAATTAGTGTTAGAAGTTTATTTTCTATTTTTCCAACATCCAAATTAAAGTTTCCCTGCCATAAATAAATCTACAAATTCATTGTAAATATCTATTGATTCTTTTCTACTTTTTTTAATATTATCTAAAGTAAGTCCACAACTTCCACAAACGACAATTGTGTCACCATCCTCTTTTTTATTAACTCTTACAGCTGCAACTCCACATCTAGGACAACCAAATATTTTTGGTAATGTTCGTTTAAATATTCTAATAACTTTTCTTTTTCTACTTCCCATACTGGTTCACCTCTAATATTAATATAATCTATGTAATAAACTAATAAGCTTATTAATTACTAAAAATGAAAATAAATTACGAAAACCTTTCTTTTTTTATATATAATATTAATATTATTTAATGAAAATGACATGTTCAAAAAAGAAAGATTCTTATACAAAAATGTATAATATTAAGTATGCTTATAGATCTGATTAAAGATGATGAATTAGGATCTTATTTAATAAATAATTCGAATATAACTAAAGTTCAATTAGACACTATTTTATGCAATATTTATGGAAAAATTAATAATAAATCTTTAAAAAAACGTATATTATATAAAGATAAAGGAATTATCCAACCTAGTGCATTCATAAGAATAAAGCATCAAGGAAAATCAAATATTAAAAAATCTATAACTACATTATTATTATTATCATATCTAAATATTTTAGACTATGGAATATCAGAAAAAATTATGGAGATGATTAAAGTTGTTATAAATATAAAATCTTCAAATATAGATAATAAAGAAAAAAAAGATGCTATAAATCTGATTAATAAAGTGTTAGATGATATTGTTAATAAAATGTGATGTGATATTAGAAAAGGTGATATAGTGATATTATTAAACCATGGAGTATGTTGGATTGGATTATTTCTTTAATTGCAATAATTTCAATAGTAATATCATTAATATTATTAATAATAATTAAGCAAAAAAAAGATGGTTATACTGATCAAGATGATATATTAAGAGCTTTTATTAATGAATTTACTAATCGAATAGATAAACTTGAGGGGAGAATTGTAGATGTTAAGGTTGGATTAGATATAAATGAAATGAGAATAGAAAAAGTAACTAATGTAGATAAAATAAGTGTGAATAAAGTAAATAGTACGTTTGATAATAAAACAAATCAAAAAGAGTCACGTTCAATATCACATTTGTCACGTTTAAATATCACAGAAACTAACATTGTAACAGCTATATTAAATGGAAATAAATCAACTAAAAGAATTCAAGATTATATTAAGAAAACAAGAGAACATACAGCTAGATTACTTAAGAAATTATATGAAGAAAATATAGTTATTAGGAGTTCTAATAGACCGTTTACTTATGAAATAACTGATAAGGCTAAAAAAATTATTAATCAAAGTTAAGATTTGTTTAATATTAAATTTACTTTACAATAAATAAATCCATGAGAATTTCTATTTCTTTTAACTAATCTTTGATCTGTTAATCTATTTAGATAAGTTGAGATAGTGCTTTTCTTAATTGGTGTTTGGTAAGTATCTTCATATGATTCTAATAATTGAGATGATGTAAAATAAGTAGTAGAATATTTTTCTTCTATTAAATTAATGACTTTTGCAAAGCATGTGTTTGTATTATTATCATTATCATTATCATTTTTAGTTTTATCGCCACCTAAAAATTCAAAAACTTCTATTATTTTCGTCATTTTTTCTTTGGATAGAATACCTTCTAATGATAGAGTGAATTTTCCACCTTCTGCGTCTGTAAATTCAACCTTCATTTTTTTATTAGACATTCT
>CALBXV010000625.1 GCA_937890045.1 uncultured archaeon | reverse complement strand
TGAAGCTACACCATTAGAAAGGTGAGCATCGTCAACTGCGCCAGAAGCTAACTCATCACTATTGACAGCATTGTTCGCTAAATGTTCATTGTCTATGCTCCCATTTTTATAGTGAACGCTATCAATACCATCTTCTAAAAGAGCTTTTATTTCTGTAGCACTTTGGTCTGCTGTGGCACTAGCTTCAATACCATCTAATTTACTTTTAAGGGTACTGGTAAAGTTCTTTTGAGTAAGACCTCCATCACCTACTGAATAAGTTGTGTTCGTGTCAGTTGCTGTAATTGTTACCGCTCCCGTTGCACCACTTATTGAAGTATTGTTACCTGCTACAATAGAGGTAACTCCTGCATTAGTAAGTGTAACAGCTCCAGATGTTCCACCACCTGACATTCCTGTTCCTGCTGTTACTGCCGTAATATCTCCTGTGGTTGGGCTTGCCCAAGTCAATCCACCAGCAGCAGAAGACTTTGCTGTTAAAACATAGTCATTAGTTGGGCTGTTATCTGATTTAAGATTTGCCTCGTCTACTACATTATTTGCAATAGTAAGTGCTGCTGAACCTGTTACTTCACCAGTATGAGTGGCGTTGGTTGTCTTTGATGTATTGGCTAGAATAGCACTTGTTTGACCACTTGTAATTCCTGTCTTAGCTGTATTAGCATCAATCTCAGCTAAAAGTGAGTCAGCTAACTTATCTTCTGTTACTGCATCATCTCTAATTTGTGCTGTATCAATAGCAAGCGCTGCTATATTCGCACCTGTAATTCCAGCAGAACCAGAAAGGTCAGCATTAACGACGTCTCCGCTTGTGAGTAATTTTTTCCAACCAGCCATTATATTCCTTCCTTATTTTTCATTATTGATTGTATTCTATCCTGGAGCTTGTATTTTACACTAAGGGCTAGCTCCAACATAAGCCCACTATGATCCCCACTATCAACTAATTGAAGTAGATATCCTAATTCTTTAATGTCGAACATATCTTCATTGTTATGTGATTCAATTTTATCTCTTACTATCAATCTTTGTTTATCTATTGTCATCTAGTCACTGTACAGATAAGGCTCTGTTTTAGCTGTTAAATCGTCTGACCTCATAACTACATCACCAATAGCTGGTGTTAATGCTTCTTGAGCAGTTTGAGTTAGTGTCTTAAGTTTTAATACTCCAGTTGGCTTCATTTCAACACCTGCTACTTTAATTGCCCCATTTGATGTATTTAATGACAATGCTTTTACTGGTGTACCTGAGTCGTATCCATCATTTTTAAGATACACACTATCGCTAGAAAACGTGGCTTCTCCCTCTACGTCGATATCACCGCTAATACTTGCGCCCCCTTCAATAACTAGCTTATTCTCTGATTCGTCCCAGAGCATATATTTGCCAGCCGTAGCTCCATAGAACTTGATATCATAGCCAGCACCATTTGTACCGACTGTTAATAGCCCATAAATATCAATAGATGATGATCCCAGATAAAGTGGACACGATGTCCCTTCTCCATCATATACCTGTTGAGCTGTACCAGTTATCCCACTAGTATTGTTGTCTACACGAAGAAGGCTCTTGTAACTATCCTTAACAACTACATTTGTTAATCCTGCCATAATCTTTCCTTCATATTATGTTATGTGAAAATAAATTCAGTCATTGATTGCTCTGGGGCTACAAGGCTAGTGAATATTTGATAAAAGCTATGATCCCACTCATTGCTAATGTTATTCCATTTTGCCTCTATATCTGACCATGTGCCTTCAAGTCTGCCATGAATATATTCGGTCATCGCTTGTTCAGCAACTGGAGTTATTTCATTCATTAGAAATCCTGTCCTATAACCATGTAACTACTTCCATCTTCTCCCACATTTGCGTATCTTTTACCATCTAATTGTTGTTGCTGGTATTTCATCTGCCAAAATGCAGCTAATTGGGGATTAGACATCTCATAGCCGCGCTCTATGCCTTTAGAGACAATAGCATCATGAAACTCTTCTAAAAGCCCAGAATCTGCTAAGTCCTCAGTAAGGTCATCAGTAAAAAGATCGCATCTCTTGATAACGTACAGTGTAACCTGCTTAGACCCCGCAGGGCCTGAAAATGTATCCCCAGACTGTGATGCAATAGCAATGCTAAGTCTATCAGTCCACCATACTTCTGGTTTAGTATAAGATTTTGCCATTATGTTAGATCCTTCTTTTCAGGTGTTCCGACTAGCCTCGGTATCCGATAACCATCAAAATCAACATCTGTAACTTCAAGTATTTCATCTTCTAATCCATACCATCTTGTGTCTGTTGTTGTGTTAAACTGATAGACAGCTTTAATACATCTAGTCGTTCTACAAAATTCCCTTATAGCGTCATTAAGCCATAATCTTATTTGTGTTTCCCCTATCATTGGATGATGCTGTTGAACGGCTTCTATCATTTCTTGTTGTTTCATATCTTTAATCCTACTTTAATACATAACGTGGCGGGGAGGTTCTTGAGGTGCTACGTACGATTGAAAGGCAGCTAAGCTACTTCCAGCAGCGTATGAAAAATCAATAGGGTTTAGACCCATTAATGATTCTAATATTTCATTGGGAATTTCCTCACCCTTTTGTAGGTATCTTGCAGCAGCCTCTAGTTTATCCATTACTTGTGCATCAGATACGCCATCATTTCTAGATTCAATACCATGTCCAAACCTATCTCTGCCATCGCCTGAAGCCATACTTCCCAATGCGACCCCTCCTAATGCAGCACCTCCGATTTGAAATGCTCTAGGGTTTTTAGCATATATCTCTCCAGCCCTTTTTGCGCCGTATGATCCAATGTTTCTGGCGCTATACGCGCCCCCGTAATTTGCAGCTCTGCTTCCGTAACTTGCAGCTTTGCTTGCAGCACCTTTTCCAAGTTTACCTGCTTTGCTTAATAACATCATTAATTGTGGCATCATAACTTTATCCCTTTATTGTATTATTTCCCATGTTGCATTTCTCTTAATGTCTGGTGCAATTCTTCAGGTGGTGGAGCACCTTTTTTTTGTGATGCTAATCTTAAAATTTTACTATACTGTTCCATGTATTCTTCATTCCAAGAAGATTCAGGAACATATGATGGTTTATTATTTTTATAAGATTCAGCTGTTTTAGAAATAAGAATCTTTAAAAAATCAGTATCTTCTGGTTTCCATGGAGATGATGTCCATTCTTCAAACGCAGTTGAACCAAAATATTTACCGATATCTAAATCACTTCCATCTAAGAGTGATTTTATTTCCTTGAAAGCTTTGCCACTTACTTCCATGCCATGTCCAAATTTATCCTTGTCTTTTTTTCCAAGAGCTCGTTCTAAAAACATCCATTCATCTGATCTCCATAGTCTATCATCAGTATCATTAGCATACTCTTGTAAAAGTTGTGTCTTAGTTTGAAGATTGCCTTCTACAAAAGCTATTCTAAGTTCTTTATCTATTTCAGGCATGAACTCATTTATAAGTTTTACACTTGCTTCTACTACTTGATCACTAGTAGAATCACTTTCTTCAGTTCCGAATCCAAACTTGTCCTTAGCCATTATTGTGTTACTCCTCACCCTAGAAGATCAAGCAATGTTTTTATTCCACCAGATGTCATACCAGTGCCAAACATGTCACGGGCCAAACCTCTAAGCCTTTCTAGTTCCTTTGGACTGTCCAGTGCAATGTAGTGTTTAGCTAAGCCTTTTCTGTATCTTTTCATATACTCTATAAAAAGTTTTTTTAATACAGCACTAGTCACTATCCTTAGCCACTATTGTGCTGCTCCTGTAAGAGTGCTTAAACCAAATTGATATTGAGCTTGAAGTGCTTGCATTTCCTGCATCATGGCACTATGCTCTCCGCCTACCATCTGTAGGTTACTTGTAAAGTCTGTTACTTCTTTCTGAATATCTCCTTGATAAACTTGTATTTGTGCACCATATCTTTGTATATCTTGTGATTCTGCAGTTGACACAAGCTGAGCGTCTTGTACAGCTTTAGCTATTTGAGCTTGATATGCTGTGTTCATTTCATTAAACTCGTTTAGCTCATTCTGTATAATTGCTGATATCTCTTGTATTTTAGCCATTGCCAGCTCAACATCTTCTTCAGTATCTATAAGAGCGGCTAGTTGAGTAAATTCATCAGATGCTATATTAATATCATATTCAGGCGCTGACCAACTTGTAGTATCTATTTCTGGTATAGTAATACCAGGAACATCAGGTGGGCTAGCGTTTATACTGAGAGAAGCAGGGAACTCTGCACGTTTATCAATTAATTGGAGCATACGCAGTCTAGCAGCAGCCCCTAATACTAATAATGGTTCCATTTCTTCAATTACTACGTCCTCGCTAGTGTAGTCCTGATAACTATCATCATATACAATTAAGGGATAATAAACAGTATAAAGATTGCCCCCATCGGGTATTACATGTCCTTTGTCATCATATATGTAAAATACAGGACTTTTAGTGGTTGCCTTAAATAGGGAGTTACTATCCTCGTATCTTTCCCTATTTTTTGCATGTA
>CALBXV010000624.1 GCA_937890045.1 uncultured archaeon | reverse complement strand
TTATTAAAAAGTGTAGATGAATTTGCATTTGATATAGAAACAACTGGACTTAATCCATATAAAAATGATATAATAACATGTTCATTTTCATTTAAAGAAGGTGTTGCCATATGTATACCATTTTCACTAGAACATTATAAAAAGATATTTTCTCTACCAGCTAAAAAGATTACACATTCAAAATTTGATTGTAAATTTCTTAAAGTAAGATATGGTATTGATACAAATAATTGGTTCTTTGATACATATGCTGCTATTGGTATATTAAATGATAATATTTCATATGGGTTGAAGTCTTTAGCTTCTCTATATACTGATGTTTCTTATTATAATTTATCTTCCAAAATATCTATGCAAGATATGGATAGAAAAGTTGTTGCAGAATACAATAATGTTGATGCTGATGTAACTTACAGGTTATATAAACTTTTCTATAAGCAGATAATAGATGAATGTTTTGTCAAACTATTCTTTAATACTGTTATGCCAGTAAATCAGATGTTAATAGATATAGAGCAGGAAGGAATTCTTATTGATATTAATAAATTAAAATTATTAAATATAAATAAGAACTTAGAACTTGTCAAAATTAAGCGTGAACTGACTGATATCGCTGATATAAATTGGCAATCGCCTAAACAGGTTGGTGATGTATTATTTAATGTTTTAGGACTGCAATCTGATAAGAAAACAGCATCAGGTTGTTATAGTACAGATGAAAAGGTATTAAAGTCTTTAAAGTCTAAACATAAGGCTCCTAATTTATTACATACTTCAAGGGTACTTGTTAAGAGTTTAGGCACATATTTGATGAAAGAGATTAAATTTGATATTGAAGTTCCAGAAACAATTTCTGAAGATGATAGGTCAAAATATTTATCAATGAATAATGAATTACAACTATTATCTTTATTAAAAGATATTGATTCTTATAAACCTGATTTTAGTAATGATTTATTTTGTATGTTACAAGATGATAATAAAATACATAATGAAAACAATCTTAATGGCACAATAAGTGGTCGTTTAGCTTCATCTTTACATACAATACCAAGAGAAGGTGGATTTAGAGATTGTTATATAGCACCAAAAGATTATAAATTTGTAGGTATGGACTATAAACAATTTGAACTTAGAATAGCTGCATATTTATCAAAAGACAGGAAATTAATTAAAATATTAGATTCCTCAGATGCAAAAGAACAACTAACGAGAATAATTGCTGGTATAGAGTATGATGAAGAGATATGGGCACAGGTTAAAGGTGTTGTTTATGGTACTTTATATGGTAGAGGTTCTAAAAGTATATGCGAAGAATTTGGTCTTTCTTTAGATTATGCGATAGAACTAAAAAAGGATTTCTTTAGAAAGTTTCCTAAAGTAAAAAATTTACTTGAAGAATATAGTGATTTTGGTTTAAATTATGGTTATATTGCTGATATGGTAGGTAGAACTAGAAGATTTATAACATCACAATATAAGGTCTATGATATAGACCATGATATTACCAGACAATCTGTTAATTTTCCTATACAATCAGGTAGTTCAGCTATATTTTGGTCTAAAGTTTTATTAGTTCACAATTTCTTAAAAGATAAAAAGAGTAAAATTATACATACAAAACATGATGCTGTATATTTTATTGTACATAATGATGAAGAAGATTTAATTGAAAAAATTAAATCTATATTAGAAAAAGATACTTTAATAGGAAATGTTTTTGTTGATATAAAAATAGGTAAATCATGGGGGGAATGTTAATATGAAGAAAATTGAAGGTACTAATGAGTATAGTTCAGACCCATATGTTGCAAATTTTTCTGTTAAAATGGAAACACAAAATAAAAATTATTATTATTACTATCAAACTCTTTATAAAAATAAAAATTTAAATAATATATGTAGTCAACCAAATAGTTCAATAGAACATACTACAAAAAAAATTGCTGATATAGAATATGATGATACACCAGATGATAAAGTATATAAAGAAGGAGAGAGTTGGAGAACTGGAAAAAGATATAATATAGATAAGGTTTTAATTGATAGATGTGAATTATGTAATAAAAAGAGTAATGAGTTATATAGATTTTATTATAAAGAATTAGGTAAATCAAAGAATACAGTAAGAACTTCTGCAAACTTAATTAAGGGAAAAATGTTTATTTTAGTTTGTCATCAAGATATTAGTGAATTATTAGAATGTTATGAAGAACTAGATAATAAATTAAAAGGAAATATATTCGCATATTTACCACCAGACCAAAAAGAATTATTAGCAGTAATAAGTTTGAGAAAAAAGTATAATCAACTTTACACCTCTAGATAAGGAAATAATACTATGAAAGGTATACATATTATGAATCTTGCAAGGCATAAGGTTGATAATGAAATTCCAAATGGACATTATTGTTATGAAAGAAATATATATGCTATAGATGGAAATTTAATTGATAGGTGTGAATTGTGTAATAAAAAAAGAAAAGATTTATATAAGTTTTATTATACCGAATTAAATGATACAGAAAGAAAGTATATTTTAGTTTGTCATAAAGATGTTAAAGAGTTATTAAAATGTTATCCAGAAAATAGTTCTAATTACATATATTGGTATTTACCACCAGAACAAAGAGAAATAGTTGCATTAATGAGATTAAAGAAAAAGTACGATATATCAAGTAAAAATAATTCTAATAAATAAACTTGACTTTTTTTATGAAATAGGGTATAATAAGATTATGAATTTAAATAAGGAATTTGAAAAATATGTGGAAGATTTATATAATATTAATCCAGACGATTTAGAAGGTGAGTATATAAAAGTAGTTAAGTCATTTTATATATTTTCTAGGTTGACATCAGAAGCATATGCAGATTCATTAACAGCAAAAGAGGAATTAAAAAAAATCTCTTCACAAGTTTTTCTAGATGCAAAAAGTGAGGGTAGTACAGATAATAAATGTAAAGAGGTAGTTAATATTAGTCCAAATGTGATTAAAGCCAAAAAAGCATATATAGATAAGGTACGTAAATGGGAACTTTATAAAAGTAATAGAGATACAGTTGTAATGAAAAAAGATATGCTAAAGAGTATAGGATTTAATCGCAAAGTAGATTCAGAAGTTACAGATAATTCATAAGAAAGGGGGTAAAATGATTATTTCAGCTATTGTTGTAACTACATTTTTAATTTATTATTGGTAGTTTTTAATTTATTTGATAGAATGATTAGGGGGAAAGATTATGGCAACAAGAAAGATTTTTAAAGTAGATAAAGAAAGGGCAAAACAGTCTAAACAGAGATTAGAAGAAGAATCTCAAAGAAGTGGTTTACCTATGTGGAAGATACCACAGGGTTCAACTAAAATTAGAATATTGCCACCTTGGAGTGAAGCAGGTGATATAGCTTTTGAATGCAGATCGCATTGGAAAGTTCCACCAAATGATAGTATGTATAATTGTTTAAGAGTTATTAATAAAGAATGTCCTATTTGTGAATTTGCTAGTGAGCTTAAAAGAACTGGTAATAGAGAATTAGCATCAACATTATATCCATCTAAAAGTGTTTATTACAATATTGTAGTAAGAGGTGAAGAAGATAAAGGTGTTCAGATAATGAGATCGGGTATATTGTTATATGAGAATATATTAAGTTATTTATATGATGAGGATTATGGTGATATAACAGATATAGTTGAAGGTAGAGATATGGTTATAGAAAGGGTTGGTACAACTAAAGAAGATACTAAATATACTTTAAAACCTGCTGCAAATATTTCACCATTACATACTGATAAAGCTATAGCAGCAAAATGGCTTGATACTATGTTTGATTTGGATAAAGATATTGCTTCTTTTAGAGATCCAACTGAATTACAGAATGTTGTTAATAATATTCATGGTAAAAAAATGGAAACTGTTGTTGATGAAACAGAGACCCTTGCTATTGAAGCACCAACAACTGTAGAAACAGAAAGTAATGATAAATCAAAAGAAAATCTTCTTAAGGAAATAGAAAGTTTAATTAGTTAAAAGGAGAATATTATGGATTGTTGGACAAAAAGAAGAGTAATAATTATTGTTATTTCTATATGCTTTTTCCCTCTTGGATTATTGTCGATTTTATGGTGGGAATAGTTGTAAAATATCTGTGCAAAATATCTGTGCAAAATATCTGTACGAAAGGTGTATAT
>CALBXV010000623.1 GCA_937890045.1 uncultured archaeon | reverse complement strand
ACTTCAGCTTCTTTCATCACATCTTCTAATGTAGGTAATGGTTCACCAAATTTTCGGTCTGACCATTTAGATTCTTTTATAATATCTTTTAACTTAATCACTTATTTACCAAGTTTCTTAGACCATTTTCCCTGTTTAGGTGCCGATCCTGAAAGTTTAGCAATTTGATCTTTTAAAGAATCTCTTTGTTTTCTAAGACCTTCTGCTCTTTTATAACCACCTGGTTCATTCTCCATTTGTGCAATTCTAAGTCTTAATTTACTTAACTTTGATCTCATACTTTTAAGTTTTGGGTCATTAGCTGCTTCATCTACCTCTTTTTCCTCTTTTTTCAACGTAGATTTTACATAATCTGCCAAAGTAGGTAAAGGATCACCCCAATTTCTATCTTTCCAAGGATCTGTAGATTCTTTTTTCACAGCTTTAGAAATAGCTTTTCTGCGATTTCTCAAATATTCATCACTATCATCAGAATCACCATCATTATCAATATCGTCATCTTCCTGTCCTACTGGATCCAATTCTTCCTCTTCTTCATTCAAATCATAATATCTACTAATAATATGTCCCATATCTTCATATAAAGCTGACATTCTCTCTTGAAGTGATTTTGCTTCTGTAGAAATTTTATTAAATTGTCCTGAAAGAGTACCTAATTCTTTCATATTACGAGATACCGTAACTTTATCAAACCAATCTTCAGTTTCACTTAAAGCATGTTGTCGTGATGTTTTAGCTAAATATGCAAGTGTTTCAGCCACACTTTTTAGGTCATGTTTACCATAAATTGCTTCACCCAATCTTGGAAATACTTTCAAAGCTTCATTAAATTTTCCAGCATTAACTGGCTCGTGAGTTTCTTCTTCTTCAACAAGGCTCTTTAATTTAATATTAGGTGTAGTATCTTCACTTTTGGTTTTAATTTTAGTTCTGAACATATCCATATCCATCATTGATGGTTGTGATACAAACCCTCCTGCAAAAATATGTTCTACTAGTTGTTTTAATTTAATTTTCTTTTTAGCCATTTTTATTCTCCATAATTATCTCAATTTTCCAGTAGGTGTGTATCGTCTGAATCCACTTCTTACCTTACTCCACAATTGTTGTATAAAATCCATCTCCCCATAATGTGTTCTACGAATATCACCTTGTTGAAGTCCTCTTTGTAAATCCATTGCATCATATCTCTTACCTCTTACTCCATCCATCATAGTTTTAATAACTTTCTGTGATGCTTTTCCTAAAATCTTTGACATTTTAACAAGATCAATATCAACTTGTTTAGATGCTTCTGGTGAACTAAATGCTGGAAGTTCATTCAATTCCCTTTCCATTAATTCTTTATAAGGTGATCTCATTAAACTCTTTCCTTTTTAATCTTTACATGCTTCCAAGCTTCTGAACCAATATTGTCTTCCATATATCTTTCTGCTTCTTTCTTTGAATTAAATACTGCTCTCATGCCACCATAAATATGTTTAGGAACAGTTAAAACAAATTTATAATCAGATTCGTCAATCATTCCATTTTTTTCTAAAATAAAATCATTCCATTTACGCCAACTAAAAGTTTCATGCATTTTCATTATGCACCTCGCAAAATATCATTAATAATAGATTCTGCTTTACAATAATCACCACAAGTTCTACCTACAGGATTCTGACGATCTACTGATTCTTGCATTGGATACATAAAAGCTCCTTGTGTAGATGGATTGGAAACGAAGTCAAATGCTATCAATTCAAAATCTGGTTGCACTTCTTGTGCTTCGTCATCACCTGATTCTGATACAGTTTCTACTGAACCCATTCCACGAGATGAAATACCCAACTTAATACCTGCTTTAAATAATTCTGTTAAAATATTACCTGCTGGAGTTCCTAATACCTCTACTGTACCAACCAAATCATGATTATTCCAATGCATTTCTTTAATATTATGAGAAACATTTTGTAAGTTTACTACCGAACTTTCTGGATGATCTAATTCACCTAAAGCTCGTTGTTCTTTAATAAAAGATTCCGTATATTTTTTAGCTTCTCTCATCAATACTTCTTTTGGATATACTCTACCATTTTGATTTTTAGCTTCTGCCCTCTGTAATACTCCGCGAACAACTAATCTACCGTTATTTTCTTTCATAGATTCATTTATTTGTTCTCTTGTTATTTCAAAAGGTAAATAATCTACTAATAATTCTCGATTCATATTATTTCATCCTCTTTACTAATGAGATCATTTCTCTCATAAATTTTGTTACATTTTTCTGATATGACTTTATTAATTGGTCTGCTAACTTACTATTAGGTATATCGGCACTCATTCTATCAGCTAACTCATACATATGCAATCTCATCCGACTTTCAGCACCTTGAATCTGTCTTTTAATTTTTTTAGCCTTTGCTATATCTTTTATATCTTCCGTAAATAAAAGATTTTTTAATTTCAACATTAATATAATTGTCCTACTCTTTTAGCCAACTTTATTAATCTCTCACTAATTCTTCGCATAGCCTTATGAGTATTTTTCCAATATGACCTTGAATCAACATCCATCTCATTCTTCAATCTTACATTCATTTTAGTCAATTTATCAATTTCTGCAAGATGATCTCTAATCTCTCTCATAGATCGACCAATTTTTTGTTTAGGTGTTATACTATCATCATTTCTATAATCGTGATACTTTCCTTCTTTAACAACATTATATCCTGTAGAATTGGTTGCTACTTCCTTTTTTTTCTTTTTACCGCTTTTCCCCTTACCAGTAAATGCAAATGGCGTATTATATGAGCCTGCCCCACTACTAAAAGATGTTTCTTCTAGATTCTTCTCGTCTAATAATTCTCTTATTATATTACGAATGTAGGTTCTGAGATTTTCTCGTGACATCTTCTAATTCCTTAATAAGTTCATAATATCGCATTAAAGTAATTACTTTATTTTCAGTTCCTCTACTCGTCTCTGAAAGAGTATCAGCCTGAGCAATTACTTCTTTTAGTTTTATACTAGTAATATCATCCGATACACCAGGTACCAATTTTTTCAAAGCGCCCTTAATATTAACTACTTCACCATCTATAAATTCTGATAAAGAATTTGTATTTGATACGTTATTAATATATTTTCTCAAAACTTCTTTTTGAGCATGACTTAATGTACTATATTTTTTATTAAATTTTTCTACCATTAAAGTATAGGCTAATAATTTAACATCTTTAGACTCATCAATATATTCTTGAGCTAATTCACTTTTTGGGTTCTGTTTAGAAGTTTCTGTAATTAGCGATTCAACTATATAATCTCTAGAATCTACAATTTCTTTCGGATTTATATCTTTCCCAGTAGTTTCATATAAAAATAATTTATAAATAGATGCTAATCGTCTATAATTTGGCATTCTAGTAGAAAATAAAGCACCTACGTCATAAGTTTCTTTAATATCTTTAATAAGATTAAACTTTTCTGATCTAAGTGTTTTATTTGAAAGTCTTTGTCTACTTTTAATTACTGCGTCCACCAATCTATCAGCCTTATCACGACGCTTATATGTTTCTGTAGTAAGTATATTATATAATTCTAACTCTTTTCCTAAAGCAGAATTTTTATGAAAATGCTTTTTAATCAAAGCTACTGCCTTTGACTCTACATTTTCCATTATATCCGCAGTCACCTGTCGGGTCAATACTTCAAATAGCACACCAGTATTTTTAATCTTAGTGTGTCTTAATCGTTTAGACATAAATCACTCCAATATAGTTTGTCATAAATAAATATAAAACTTCTTAAATATTGATTAACTTTACTTATTATTAACATCTTCTTTATACTCTTCATCTATTTCATCAACTTCATTTATTAGGGTTATATCAGATTTACGTTTTAAAGTATTCTTAAGCTTATCCAAATGTGCTAAAGCCATAATTTTACCGTATTTTGGATTACTAGATGCTTGTTTTTTCTTTTCATGCGCCCCTAATGGGTCTCTGCCCCTAACATGACTGTCTTTTTTATAATGTGATGGTTCTTTTGGTCTACCAGCACCTTCCCATCCACCTTCCGGACTTCCACCTTCTGAACCGATTTCATCTTCTAATTCATGTCCAGTTCTTCCCATCGCCATATCTGAAGGCGTTCCTGTAGCTTCTCCACTCTTTGATGGATCATTACCTTCATTTTCAATTTGGCCACGACGGAATTTTTGTTTGTAATCATATACAATCTTATCATCTTCTAATTTAATTTCTTCACTTGTAAATTTAAATATATTCTTATAAATCCATTCTGAAGAAAGTAAACCATCTTGTAACATAGAACTTGCAAGTGAAGTTTTTTCATTCCACAAAGAAATTTTTTCTTGTTCATAAATTGTAGAAGGACTCATTAATTCTAAATCAAAATTAACTAATTCTTCATCTGTAAATCCTTGAGCATACAAATGAACAATACCAATCTTCATTAATTCACTCATTACAATTCTTTGAATTCTTTCAATAGTGCGAGCAAATCTTACATCTTCTGCCGCAAGTGTTGCCTTTTCCCCAACATTCTCATCAAATCCCAAATATGGTTTTGGGATACGTAATGAAGCCAATAATTTATTTCTTAAATACTCTATATCTTCTACTGCTTCATATGTCAATCCTGGTAAAGAATCAACTTGAGTTCCACTATCTCCACCACGAACTGGCATAAAGAAATCTTCCGTAATATTCTGCATATTATATCTAAGATTATAATCGCCAGTAGCCTTATCTACAACTGGTGCTTTTTTCATCTTATCAATAATTTGATTCATATAATTATCAACTTCTGCAGGAGGGATATTACCAATATCAACTTTAAATATTCTTTTTTCAGGTGCTCTCATAATTCTGTGAATTAACATAGCATCTTCCATAAGAGATAATTGTTTCCAAGTCTTTCTACCACCTTCAATCATTGATTTGCCATAAGGAAGATAATTTGAATCGGAAAGTAATCTGAAATGTGCTATTTCATAATTTTCAAATTCTTCTATCCTACTGCTAATAGAATGTTTAGCAGCCCCACCAGAAGTTCCTAATTCTAATTTAAATTTTACGTATTCTGGATTCTCTGGATCTTCGTTTTCTAATCTAGTTACATCATAAACAGATAAAGGTTCTACATTTCTAATACCGAAACGGTCATCAATATCTAATCTTAAATAGAAATCTCCATACTTACACATATTACGAACCCACGGCCATAAATTAAATTCTATATTTAATACATCGTAATATAAATTATGTAAAATTTTAAAAATATTATCATTGGGTGTATTGATTTCAAGTACATTTCCATACTCACTTTTCATCGTAGATTCATCTGCATATATATCTAATGCAGAAGAAAGTATAGCATCACCGTCCATTGATTCATAATCTCTAAATAACCCTAAGCGTAACGATTTAACTAACTGATTATCTGAATAACCAGACAATCCCGCACCACCAGTGGAATAAATCTTTTTATATCTATCAATCAACCCTCTAGTTGGCATATATTGAGATTTACTAGTATCAACTACTTTTAATTGTCGTCCTCCAACATTCCTAACAATTACGTTAGTTGAAAATAATCTCTTTAATCTACTTCTTAAGCTTGTATCAGCCATTTTTACCTCTATTTATTAATTAACCAAGTTAAATCTTCTTTTTTACTATCAACTTCCCATGTCCAACTATCATTTTTATCAGTCGGCGTGTATATAGCTGGATTCATGGATATACCAGAAATAGCTTTCTTCTGTATTTCTATTCCTTCCGCTCTTAAACGTAAAGCGGTATCACGTATCCACAATCCAATACCAAACGACATTACTAAGTCATCATTATATCCTGACATAGCTTCTGCCCTATTATTGTTATATATAAATACGAACAATTCATCAATTAACCTAGAAGAAGAAACTTCTACTGACTTTTCTCTAAAAAATTCTTCTAATTTTGCCACTACTAATGGTCGTGTTTTCATTGACATTGTAAACCCAGGAACCATTTGTTTTTCTTGTCCATAAATTTTATTTGTCATTTGTTTTTGTGTATCTATATATTTTAAATCTTTTGACATATAGAATAAATTATCATACTCTCTATCAATACATTGTTGAATAGCTGCCCAACCAATTGATGCATTTTCAATAACTAATAATGCATTATTATATTCAGTAGCTATATTAACAAGTAAATTACCAAAATCTTTTGTTCCAATCCTACCTTTATATTCTGCCACTTGTTTACAATCTTCTACTTCCATAACATGAAATGCAGAATAATCTGTTCCATCTCCTCTACTAACATCAGCACTCACCACATAATCTTTTGTATAATTTGGTGGATCCCATATCCAAACATTACTATCTACTCCACGTTTTTCAATTGGATCCTTAACTTGTGTGGTTTTATATTCTTCCAAAATTCTACCATCAATTACCATCAGACCAGAAGTTACAAAGTCACAATCACATTCTTGTGCTGCCATTGAAGGACCTAATAATTTATCTTGATGATCTCTCCATTCTTGGTCTCTATCTGGATGTACTGACCAATGTAATCTTAAAATATTCCATTCATTTAAACCATCTTCAGCATCAACCCAAGTTCTGTGAAACCAATTACCGACACCATTTGGTGTAGAAAGTGCAATACATCGACCACCCAATGCCAATGTTTGAGATGCCGCAGTCCATATTGAATCAATTCTAGGAATAAATGCTGCTTCATCTAAAATTAACAATGATAATGCTTCTGATCTGCCAGCCTCTTCAGAACTTGCTACTGCTTTTATTTGAGAACCATTCTTATATCTTAATGACAATTTATTATCTTCTACACATTTTTGTTTTAGCCAAGTTGGTAAACTAGCATGCATTACCCTAACTTTAGTAACCAAATTTTTAGCTACATCTTGTTTAGTTGCAATAACTAATATATTCTTATCATCATAAAATGTCATCATCCATAATGCGTATCCCGCAGTTAATGTAGATATACCTAACTGACGTGCTTTTAAAAGAACATTATAATCATTATTAACAAATTCTTTTAAAGTTTTCTCTTGATAACTGTATAAATCAAATTTTATTTTACCTTTTTGTGGATGTTGTATATAACAATATCTTCTTAAAAAATGCACAGGATCTTTTGCACATTTTTTAAATTCTAGACGAATAGCTTCTTTTAATTGTTTTTTATCTGTAGTCATTATTATAAAATATTAGTTATAGAATTAATTGTAGATGTTATTGCATAGGATAAAATTGCCCCATATGTAAAATATAACCATTTATTTTCGTACCAGGAGGGTTTTACCAACTTTGTTTTCTTTTCAAGTAATTTTTTATCGTTTTCTAAAATATTAATTTTTTCATCTTGTAACGCAATTGTAACACTATCCTTAGCAATAAGTTCCTTATGTATATATATCAACTTATTTTGTGAACTTAGAATATTTTTTAAAGAATCAACTTCAACTTGCAAATTCTGAATATTTGTTGCAATTTTTTTCGATTCTTCTTCAGTAAGTGTAACCTGTGCTGAGCAAAATGTAGTTATTAATAATATTAATATCCATCTCATTATGATTCTAGATTTTCAATTATCTCAATAAAGTTACGACTGTAGAACCGCCTGTTACTACTTTACTCAACGCAATTGGATGGATTATATTCGCCGATACTGGATTAGTACCACCAACTATTGTTCCACTTCCATTAACTGGAGTCAAAGTATAGTTAGTTCCTGTATGCACCATAAATGCCGTACTAAAATTTGAACCTGTTGCCGAAAATGTTGTACTTGCGGCTACTGTCTCTACAACTTCTCCATATGCATTTTGAGTAGTTTCAACTGCTTTAGTTCTTCCTACAAATGATCCTTGTACTGCTGTTGCCATTATTTACTCCTATTTTTTTGCAAATTTTCTTAAAAAATCTTCAGCGTCTTTTGAATCTTTAATTTCCTTACGCTTCTTACTGCCTTTTTTAACACTTTTTATTTCTTTTTCTATATCTGCAGCCTTAGTTTTCAAATTTTTAGATTCTTTTTTTGCTTTTTTAACCTTTTTACCGATAGATTTAATCTTTTTAGTAGAATCTTTTAATTTTTTATCAATCTTTTTTACTTTTGCCCGTTTTATGGATGATGCTTTGCCTGATATTCCTAAAAAAGCTAAAATTAGAGCTATTATTTTTCCCAAACCTATAACTCCCGTTTTATTTTAGTAATATATCTGGCTAATTCCTTCCTATCCAACCCTAAACCATCAATTATTTTAGCTAATGCTGCAATTTGTTTCCTACGATTTAAATTAGCGCCTTTTATCGCGCTGACCGCCTTAGTTAAAAATCTTTGTGCTTGAGCTGGTAATTTTACATCAAGTTTATCTAATCCACCTTCTGACTGTTTTTCTGATATAATGGATTTGATTTCTTCTCGTACCATACTTCTAAGTTTCTTTATGTCCGACATGAACTTCTCCTATTGTATATAATCCTACACCTATAAATATATAAATATATTAAATTGATTCTTCCAATTTTTTTATATATTCTTCAGCTTCTTTAATTTCTTGATTAATGTGGGCTTTATCTACTTCCCACTGCTCTTCATCAAGTGAATATCCATCTGGTTTAACCTGATTAAGAAAAGTAACTGTATCTGGAGCTTTTTTCCACTCTTCAATAGACTGTTTCATTTCTTTAAGATAAGATTTTTTATTTTGTCTAACAGTTTCCTTGATATGATCATTTAATTTTCCCTGTACCGCTAATTTATTCTCAAATTCTACCTGACAATCCAAACAATGATTATATCTACGATAATACTGACTATCAATCCTTTTTTTCATTATCCTATCACATTTAGGACAAAACCAAGGCGTTCTAGCTTCCTGTAAAATTTCTGATCTTTCATCTTTTATTTTTTTCTCTATTGCTTCTTTTTCTTCTAATTCTTTTTTAAACTCTTTATCAACACCACTTACAAATATTCGTTTTTCAGGATTTCCCCCATCCATAATATTTTGTAATGCCTCATTCTGTCGTAGATTTTCTTTACTATATCCTGCCATAATTTCTCCTAAAAAGTTAATAACCCTAAAATTTGATTTACCGGTGCAAATGCGCCAGTGAATTTGTAAACTTTACCTTTATACTTAAATACAATTCCTTCTGATGGAACTATAGAATCTAATCCGCCTATTGAATTTAATTTACTTACTTGTAGTTTTAATGCTTCCAATTTCTTAATATCTTTGGCTGTTTTTACTTTAGATATTGCTCCAATTACATTCTTTCTTATTTTTTGTACTGCATCATCTGGAGATGCGGCTAAGTATCCACTGATATTTTTTAAAATTTCAGTTCCTACTGCAAAAAATAAAACTTCAAAAGGCCTCATATTTTGTTTTACCATTTTTTGATGATCTACCTTATCTGTAGTTAATACCCAATCCAAAAAATCAGGATATTTCTTAAAATCTTTTTTAATCATTGGTATTTTATATGATTTATCAAAGAATGCCCAACGTTTTACTAAAGATTTATATGCTTTATTTGTTATTTTTACTCTAAATTGTTTTTCTGCGTTAAAAATAAATTCTTCCCAATACCTTTGATGGTAAAGTGCTAAAGTATCTTTATCTTTTAATGCATATTCTTTTTGTAATTTACTTAACCTACTTAAAAAAGTTTTCTTCTTAGCATCAAAGTTTTGTGATTTAGGAACACTTAAAAATTGTGGTTTACCAATTTTATAATGTTTTTGTATATGTTGATTAACTTGTTTAATCATTCCTGCTAACATTCTTGCAGACCCTTTAGGCTGTCCTATAGGATTTCCACTATCATCATATTCTAAAGTACCGTGAAATACTATTTGTGCTTTATCATAATCTATGACATTTGATGACTTAGGCCACATAACTTCAAGATTCATCCATCTCTTACCATTACCAAAAACCTTTTCCTTTTGAGCATCCGATAACGCTCCTATAGATTTACTTAAATCTTTCATTGCAAAAACAAATGCATTTTTAATATCACCCCTACCTGCAAATTTAGAAGCAACACCTTTAGTAGTCATAGCCTTTTCACCAAAATTCTTTAATTGTCCTTTATTTCTGGCTGTAACTAATTTTCCATCTTTCCAACTAATCATTAAATTTTGACCATCTAATTTTTCTGTAACACCATCTTCTCTATTAAGATTTCCGCCTAATCCATCAGTAATTATTTTCTTTAAATCTCCAAATGTCAAATCTTTATCATCAAATGGATGATTCATGTGACCATATGCTCCACCTTCAATTAATAAATCTAAATCCTCAACTATTGATATTTTTTCAGACAAACTTTTTACATATTTTTTAGCCGCCTTATCGCCTTTATTTTTAGCCACCCATTGAATCGCACTTTTTCTACCAACTGTTTTCTTTCTTCCTTTTGGATTAGGATTTTTTACTGTATCTGGCGCAGTTGTTTTTGTTTTCTTTTCAGCGTCTGCTTTCTTTTGTTTCCTAGCTGTATATGCTCTATAAGCACCAAATGAAAGACCCGCAGCCATTGTTCCAACACGACCAAACGCCTTTACATACGGTGCAGTCAACCCTGTTGATGCTCCTACTACAGTTAATACTAAAAACTTAGTTCCCATTTCACCACTAAATAAATTTGCGAATGAAACATCTCCAAGTGCCGCTGCTGATGCAGCTGCTGATAAATCTAAATCATATTCTGGGTCTCCGATAAAAGTCATCTTTGTCCATGCATAAGTTACCGCCGCGGCTGCAGCTATACCCATTACTCTTTTTAGTTTTGGATGATTTTTTAAGTAATCATCTAATTTAACTAAAGACTTTTCTTTCTTTTGCCCAAACTTAGTTGTTGCTAATTTCTTTGCTATCTTATCAGGAACATAATTGATAATTTTTTGATATCCTCTAAATCCTTTCTTAGCCATCTCAAATACTTTATCTACACTAAAATCATTTAACTTAGCAACAGAAAAAGTATTTTTATTCATCATTGATTTTCTAACTTTATCTAAAGGTTGTTTTCCTCTTTTAGCCCAATCCTTTAAGAAGTTATTAAACTTAACTCCTTCTTCTAATGTCATCCTTTCATCAATTTCTAAAATCAATTTTAAATTTTCATTTATTGGTTCTACTTCTATCAAATCCTTCCACCAATCTTTTGAGAATACTGATTCTTCCTTTACATTATCTATATTAATAACTTTCATCGTTGGACTAACACCCGCTGCCATAGCCGCCACCAATCTTGTATTACCACCTACCAATTGTACATTACCTTCTTTATCTTGAGCCGCAAGATTAGCAGGTATTGAAGCGCCCCCACGATACGCATCAATTAGTCCTTCTATATTTCTCCATTTACCACCGGCCTCACCTCCCTCAAATCTTTTCACATATTTAGGGTTGTGCATTATTTTTTTAAATGTTCTGTATCGTTTATGATTTTCGGGATTATCATATGGATCAATACCATCTTTTTCATCCCAATCGTATTGTGGTAAATCTTCACCAAATTCATCTTTAGCTTCTTGGGTATATTCCCACCTCTCCCCCTCATCTCCAAAATTTTGATAATTTATAAGATTTTTAACTTTTTCTTCTTTATCCGTATCTCCGAACTCATCGCGTTTCCCTTGTTCACTCTCGTCATTCATTATACTATATGCATAACCACCTTCAGTATTCTTTATATTTTTTAATTCGTCAGAAGTTAGTTGTCTATCTTCATGATTGTTTCTAATATATGCTTCTGCTTCTTCTGGAGTTTTTTCTTCAAATCCAGAAACATTTAATATAACTTCGTTAGATTCTTCTTCATAATTTGCAGCAGTCCAAGGTTTAGCATTATGTTTTGGTCTATGGTGCTTCTGTTTTAATTTTTGTTTTACAACTGATTGTTTCTTTTTTACATCTCTTTCTTTTTTACCTGATGGATTATCTGGTTCTACATTTTTAGAAGTTTTATGTTTACTTATATAATCTTGTTGAGCGTCTACCGACATATCCGTCCAGTATTCTTCGCCAGCTTCTTTTAACAATTCTTTATTCCACCACTCTTTTGAAAACAACTTTGATTCTTTTAAATCAGTATTTTCTGTTTCATCATCTGCTCCAGGTAATACTGGTTCTTGTACTTGTACTTTTAACACATTATCTTCTAAACCTAACCACTTAATAACTTCAAATCCTAAATTAGACAATACAAAATTTAATCTTTCTTTATACTTGTTATGTAAATTACGTTCACTCTGTCTACCCCTTATTCCTACAGTTCCATAAGAAGGTGTTGGCATAAATCTATAATTTAATGTATAATCAAAAGCTGGGTCATGTGCTTCATCAGCAAGCATATAATTTAAAACTGTCCATCCTGTTTCTTTAAAAATAGAATCTAACCACTCAGTAGATCCTTTTTTATAATCGCCAAAACCTTTATAATAATGAGCGGGCCCATCATCTATAGGAGCATTAGTCTGAAAAGTTGCTTCATTCAAATATTTTGATACATCTACATCTACTAAAAATTCATTTATAAGTTCTTTTGTTATTACAACATTTTCACCAAATAATTTACTAAATTTATTAGTCATCATATTATAAACACCTTTATCAAAATAACCAAAGAATTTTTTAAATCTCCGTTCCCTATCATCTGCATACTTTGGTGAACCTAGTAATTGTCTCATAGCAGTACCACTTACTTCCATACCACCTGCCTGTATAGAAAAATGTGGAGCGGTTAAAATATATCCATGTTTATTATGACCCACTAAATTTTTCTTATTCTTTTTATAATCTTGATAATAAGTTTTTTCACCACCCTTTTTTGTACCACCAGATAATCTATCAGCATCTTTTGCCCCAAAAACATAAACAACTGCTGTAGTATTTCTATCAAACTTTTTTAATACATTAGTTGCTACATAGGGTTGTCTTTCTTTAACAATTTTATTAGATGGAATTCCCATTTTAAGCATATGTCGTTTCTTCTCTTTAAAATTCATTGGATGTTTAGGTAGTCTTTTAATATCTGATGTAGTTATATACGCATCATCAAATTGTTTCTTCATCCACTCATATACTTTTTTATGATGAGGTCCAAATGGTTGAAATCTACCAGCATATATTCCTACTACTTTTTTAATTTCTTTTTGTTCTTTTAATTTTTTACCTGTATCGGTTTTTAGAAAAGGGCCTCTTCTAAGTGTTTGAAATTTAACAGGTACTTCTTGACCAAATAATTTCTTTGGTGATAATATTCGTAATGTAACTTTTTTATTTGGGTTATCCACTTTTATTGTTTCAAACTCTATCTCTTTATATTTCTTACCTTTATGTGTAAGATTTTTACCAGTTATAAATTTTTCAACCTTACTACCTCTTACAGCAAATGCTTCATTAACTTCTTCTCCAAGTAATCTTAATAATTGTATCATTACTAATGGATTGTTAGAAAGAAATGTTTGTAATTTACTTATATTCTTAGCATAATTTTTTGGTAACACTTTTTTATCAATTAATGCTTTCAATGCCTTTTTCATTTTTGGTTTATTTACAAATTCTTGTATTTTACGATACTCATCATCTTTTCGTTTTTTATCTAATTGTTTTTTTACTTTATTGACTTTCTTTACACTTGGCGCACCACTAATCACACCACCACCCGCACTTAAACCAATAGATTCTATAAATTTTTGTTTTTCAATCCACTTCTTGGCTTGTTTATTTCTAATTGGTTTTTTAATAAATTTACTAATACCTTTTTTAACCAACATATTAAATTTTTTCTGTGCTTGTTTTGGGCTTAATGTAGAATTATTATCAACTAACATAAAATTTTGATTGCCGAATAATCCTTGAAAAAATGCCATATTTTTTTGTACATTTTTCCAATACTTTTCTACAATTTCTTCTGGTAAAACTCTATCTCTTAATTTGTTTCTCTGTTGTGCTACCTCTAATGAAGTATTTACAAATACCATATAGGTATCATAACCTAAATCAATTAATTTTTGTCGTTCTTTTTTTACATCTTTATATTTGTGTCCAGTACCATCTATAATAACACCAAGTCTACCTTGTGAATATAACTTTAATCTTTGTTTACTCAAAGCTTTAGCGTGTTTTCTCACACCCATATGTGCACTATAACTTGGATCAGTAATCTGTCTAAATAAATCATCTGGCATATTATCTAAATCTGTTGAACCAAAATACTTTTTCAAAAACATTTCTAATTCAGTATCTTGATTGACAAGTTTTAATCCATAAGCAGAAGTGGTTAATTTATCGGGGATTCCAAATAACCCACCAGCAACATATGACTTTCCACTACCTGGCCCGCCTGCTAAAAATACTGCTTTAAATATGCCAGGATCATTTACTCCTTCTCTAATTGAACGATTTAATCTACCATAAACCCTCTTCTGTCGCTTTCTCATACCCAACCCAGTAGGTATCCAATTTTTAGGCCACTCTTCAGTAACTTCTTCTTTATCAAAAATATTAGTTTTGGGCATTAATCTGAACTTTAAAGCTGGTCTACCGTTTATTAGTAAATCACCTTTTTCATTCCAATCTATTTTCTTAATGACTACCTTTTTGTTTTTAAATTTACCCATCTTGACTGTATCTCCAACCTCTATAGGTAAATCTACATTCTCATCCAAAAAAGGTTTAGTCAACCATTCAGTTAATTTATTCATTTAACTTTCCTATGCCATTTAAGCACTATACTTCCAACGCACGTCTAAACCACCCAAACAAAAATCTTTCCTGCTCAGGTTTTCTCGCTACTAAATCCATATAATATTTAACTCTATAGCAACGAACTCTATCTAATTCGGGGGTATGTTTTGCTAATGCTGCCTTTGTTCCAGGCCCAAATCCACCATCAACCGTTAACTTACCACCTTTACCATTTATTGCTCTCTGTAATATTTTGACTGCCGAACCTCTTCCCTGATTGACTGCCATATCAAAGAATATATGTTTTAAGTTTTCTGGTAAGTCATCTACCTTATTCTTATCCCAATAGTCTTTTTTATAAATATCTTTTGCCTGCTCTTTGGTTAAATTTTTAATATCTACATCTGGATAAAATCTTTTTGCGATTCCAAAATTAGTTTCCCCACCTAAATCTTTTGGATCATTAACGTAACCGCCTTCGTGTTCTAAGGTTAATTCTATTATCTCGTCAAATGACGTTAAAACTTCATCTCGCATAGTATTGCTCCTAATATCTTGTTCTGTATTGCTTTTTTTAAACAACGAAATTAAAAATTCTATTATTTTATTTAATTCCTTCACTTATAAATATAACTTTCATTTATTACTTGTAACTTTAATCTTTTCCTTCATAGGTTTATGATCTGGCCTACCAGTTAATTTGTAACCTAAAACTTCAGCATTTTTTTGTCTTGTTTTTTCAAATTTTGCTAGATCTTTTTCATCCATTAATTCTGGACTACCAAATCCCTCATTCAACTTCTGAATTTCTTCTCTTATGATTTCTCTTAATTGTGATTTAGTTATTTTGATAAGTTTTACCTCATTTACGGATTCTTCAATATATCCTTTTTTCCTTAAATCTTCTTGACCTTTTTCAAATGCTTTTTTATTTTTATAAATGCTTATACCAAAGAAATCACTACCATCTTTATGTTTTTCTCTACCATCATGGTGTGAGATTACATATTTGGCTTTACCTATATTAAATCCAACTTTAAATCTTTTTTTACCTTCATTTACGGATTCTTCAGAACAACACTCTTTACCTTCTTTACAATTACCACAACAATCTTTACCACCTTCTAACTTAGCTTTACGTTTTATTAATTCTTTTGCAATCATTCTAAAAATTAACGCAGCCCCACTAGATAATCTTTCATCCGCCATCTGTTTATATATTTTTACTAATTTTTTTGTAGGTGTTTTTGGAATCTGAGAACCTGCCATAATTTCATTTACAGATTCACTTTTAACTTTATTTCCTAACAATTTTTTCCAATCATCCGCTTTTAGTGAGATTGAATTTACTCGTATATTACCATAATTTACATTATCCCAATCTCTAACACCACTAGCACCAATAACTTTAGCGGCCTTTTTCCTGAAATCATTTGGGATTATATCTTTTCCAAATCTAGCCACTCTTACATCAATCCAGGGGTTATGGTTTGCCTGTTTTATAACTCTAACCTTTATAGGTACTTTGAAAAGTTTTTGTAAATATGGTTTTAATTTTCTTGCGTATTTTGGATATTGTGCCCATTCTTCTTTTGAAATAGCTTCTTTCTTTAATCTACTCTTTTCGGCTCTGCCACGATTAGTTGATTCTTTTTCAAATCCCACTATTTTTCCTCCCTTATGTGATGCATCTTTACCATCACCGTTACCATAAGTACCTTTTTTTCTATTATACTGATTTAATTCTGCTCTGTATTTCTTTGCTTTAGTAGATGAACCATATTTTTTGTATTCTGCCTTATAATCTCTTTCTTCATCTACGGATTCCATTGGATGACTTTTCATATATTTAACAAATTGTTTAGCCCCATCAATA
>CALBXV010000622.1 GCA_937890045.1 uncultured archaeon | reverse complement strand
ATTACCAGAAAGATTAAAGTCCTCATCTCTCAAGATTAGAAAATTCACTCGGTTGTTCTTGACGTTACCATACTTAGGGTCTTTAAAAGAGTTCTGGTTTAGGGGAACACCCGAAGACTCAGCAAATAACTGCTGTCTCTTATTAAAGTCAACCGCGTCTTTAAAGAACTTGGGATCTGTTATTTCACTTAATCTATGAAGACTTGGTGAACCATATTGATTCATTAATTCGTGAACCATATTAGAAACAAATTGTCGTTCATGCAGTTTCTTAGCATCAGATCTATTCATTGCTTTAGGATCAATATTTTTAATATAAGCGGCCTCTGAGTCTTTAAATACATCCAGAACTTCTTTTCCGTTCTTTCCGCTTTCCCTAGCCATATCTTGTATTGTATAGTTTCCACGACCAAGCTGCTCTCTAAGCTTTGCACTAGGTATTTGATCTTTAAAAGGAGCAACAATAATACTTTTGTTATCCTTTTTCCCAGCATACCAATAGTAACCATCGTTATAATTTTGAAGGGACTGCTCCATTTGTGTTCTTTGATTCATGTCTAAATCAAATGTATTCTCACCAGGAAGATACTTGTTAATATCTGAATACTTGTTATCACCTTCTTTTATATATTTAATAAACTCAAATCCTCTACCTGCACCGAAAGTATCTAAGATTGGTTGATTGTATAATTTTTCACCGCCTATGGTTTGTATTTCTTTACCATTAGGCTTCGTCATAACTATAGTATCTCCACCCCTTACTACCTTAATACCCATAAGATCACCAGTAAGGTCTAAGGCTAACCTATCTACATAAGGTTTATCCTGATGGAAGTATTGTCTTAAATTTGTTATGCCCTCCTTGGGATTTTCTTCTAGATATCTCTTACCAAATTCAGTTCCACTTATTTCGGTTATAAATCCCTCAACATCAGCCGAGCTACGCTGATTACCATCTACGTCCTTGGAATATCTTTTTGATATTGCATCAAGTTCAATAGCTATCTCTTCTGGATTTTTACCTGCATAAGGCTTTCTTTTTGAATCGCCTTCGGCATCTTTAACTTCTCTACCAGTATGTCTATTTACTAGAGTATCATAAATCTTTTGAGCCATTACATTTCTAGTAAATTCTGGCACATCAAAGGGATCAAAAGGATCAACTCTATCGTCAGCAACTGGCTCACCTTGAGCCTTGATAACTGCTTCTTGAAAAGCAGACCTTATATATAGATCCTCAGCTAGGCTTCTTGTCTCAGCTTCTACAACATCTAGGTCTTTACCTTTAGGATTATTTTTTAATCTGGTACTTAACATATCTTGCCAGTTCTCTACATTATGACCTAACCACTTTTCAGAATTTTCTGTAGCTCTATCCATTACATATTTCTGTGCCTTCTTAGATAAGCCTCCTCGACCTGCTGGGTCTGTAGGTACAGCTTCTGGATGAAAACCTGGTACTTGTTCTGGTCTAAAGGAAAGGGTCGGTCTATCAGTAGGAAGTGATTGATAGAATTGCCCACCAGCAACCTCATGTGCTGGTCTTGACTGATACCCAAAGAACCCACCTAATAGATATTCATACATTTGCATTTCTATTGGCTCTCTTCTAAGTGTAGAAGGGACACCCATAAAAGCAGAGCCTACTGCCGCCTTCAATGCACTTTCTACTCCCTTGCGTTGGGTTTCAGTTTTAGCAGCTCCTAATCTATTGCCAAGTGCTCGCCAGTTACCAATACCTCCAAAGACACCGCCAGCTAATGCACCCCCAAGAAATACATTCATGTAGTCGTCTGGGCCAGACCATATATCAGATATGACAGATGCGGTTCCCAATCCAACTGCTTCCTCGGCTATAGCCCTACCTACCCCACCAGCTTTCATATAATCTAGAGTGTCAAGTTCTAGCTTGGTAATAGCATGACCCATCTTACCCTTGATATATCTAGATCCAATCATAGGTAAGGATAGCTTATCTAGAACTCCAACAGCTTTCTCGCCATAAAATGATCCTCTTTTTAATTTGGCTTCTAAAGCTTTTTTAGTAGCCTTACGTCCTAATGCACCAGCAACTCCTTTAGCTGCTATGGTAGCACCACGTAATGGAAGACTTAATATGGATGGAGCGAAACCTGCAAGGTGGCCTAAGCTTCTTGCTATTGCTTCGTATGTTGTTCTGGGTTGGTCATCAGGTGGAACCAGTGGTACTAAGCCACGTATAAACCCACCTGAGAAATTCTTTGCTAGAGAGCCAAGGGTTGTAGTATCCTTTATAGGCTTAAAGTTCACCCCCTGCTGGGATGCCATTTGCTCTAAAGTCTCTAGATGTTCTTCGTCAAATAAATTTGGGTTAGCTCTATATAGATTTATTAAAGAACGGACTTGATCTGATCCGTAGCCGTTGGCCATATTTTAAGCCAAATCAAATAAATTTAATTGACCAGTACTGCTAGGAGTTCTTCCCGCTCTAGGAGCGTACTCTAAAAATATCTTTCGTACTTGACCAGGCTGTTCAACTATACTACCAACTCTAAATTCAGCACCAATAGCCTCTGGTCGCATTGTAGTCATGCTTCTACCATCTGGATAAATATACTGAGTAGCTGCCCTACTTCCTTGCCTACCTCCTGCCCCAAAAGCAACTTCACTTGCGGTACCTGCTCGTTGAGGAATTCTTGTTGCGCCTTGACCTAATAGTTTAGGGCCTGCTGCTAAGGGTTCATTAAAAGTCATTGCCGTCCCCCTACCTAAAGCACCAGCTGCACCTAATGCACCACCAAAGGCTGCACCTGTTAAGGCTCTGGATGGAGCTCCGAAAGGATCTTCTACTATATCAGATAGGGCAAGTGCTCCAGCTCCTGCTGCACCACCTGTTACCATTCTGTTTAATATTCCTGGGCTAATTGGTCTTCCTGCGGCAGTAAGTCCACCTGCCATAGCGGATCTATCCATACCTCGTCTCATAGCAGCTCCAGCTCTTCCTGGGATTCTTTGCATACCTGCGGAGAGAGCTCTCGTACCTAGTCTAGCACCAATAGTACCTGGAACTGCGTATCCCAATAAGCTTGCAACACCAGCTACCTTCTCAGCTCCAGTCTCACCATAGACACTTTCACCACGTGATACTGGACGCATACTTTCTGGTAATGCTCCAAATGCTATGTTATCTATAGTATCAAAAAAGAACTTCTGTAGTGCTTTGCTTTCACCCTTAAATGGTAATCCTAATCTTGCAGCTATGAATGCAATCTTTTCCGCTTGCTTATCTGAATATTTTTTAGGTTCTCGATTGTATTTAAAAACTAGATCTTTAGCACTTTGTACTGGATCACTTGTAGGTCTGGATAAAGAAACCTGACCCCTTCGATACATCTGTGCGGGGTTGCCGTAAGATGGTTGATACCCTGGTATATATCCATTAGCCATTTTTACATTCTCCTATCATTTATATATATGTAAATATATACATAATGCAGGCACAAAATTATATAAAAATGT
>CALBXV010000621.1 GCA_937890045.1 uncultured archaeon | reverse complement strand
TTGCCCAAGTTGTCTCTACATATTGTCCGGCTTTAAAATCTAATGCCTTAGTAAAATTTCTATCTATAAAATATGCTGGTTTATTTGTATCTGGATCAGGACCACCATATTCTTTAACTCTTAAAATACTTGATGGGATACCATAACAATTTATCAACCCCTTAAATGAACGGATAGTTCCACGAGTTTTAAGGAAAAAGGGCATATTATTTATCATTCTTTTCCATATTTCTCGTGATATATCTCTCTGTGACGTAGTAGAATAAGTAGAAAATGAATCTACATTAGAAGATCCAGTAGCTTCCTGACCAAGTAAATATCTTGGCAAATCAATTAAATCAGTACCATCATTAAGATAAAATCCAAGAGAAGTTCCAACAGCGTATATTAAATCTCTTGATAAACCTTCAGTTAATTTTTGTCGTCTATCATATATCTGTGGAATTTCATTTATGTATGTCCATATATTATCAAAATGTTCGCCCGCCATATTAAAGAAAGTATGAAATGGTGTATTTCGTGTATCATTTAATATATGATCAGGAAGATTACCTAATAACCTATTTCTATTTTTTCTATCATATAAAGATGCAGACTCTATTTGTTCATTATACCAAGTTGTCGCTTCCGATGCAGTAGTTGGATATATACTATATGGGGACAGTAAAGTACCAGTTCCTCCTGATTTTGGCCATGCATTATCATGAAATTCTCCAAGTGAACTTGAAATATAAGATGAGCTCTGATAATACATATAATTTTCAAATGGAACAAATTCATTCTTTATCTTTCTAACTTTCATTGCCAAACTTGCGGTTTGAGCATAAGTTAATGAACCAGAAATACCACTTAATGAATTACTTTGACTTTCATATAATTCTATCTTCTGTAATTTCGTTTTAAAGTTTTTTAATCTATCCTCTATAGAACTAAAATGTACAAAATTATCCCACTGTCTATAATCTATACCAGTTAGTTCTATACTTTCCATAAAACTACCACTTATAATTTCATTTTCTATAACCTCTTTTATATTTGCATCACTTGAAACTAACTTATTATAATTTTTAAATTTAGTATCTCGTTCAACGTAATAACTATCAGCTGAAGTAGCTGTATCCCACTTTGGATTTCTTAAAACCACAGCATCTATATCTTCTTCTACAAAATCTACTAACTGAACTGTATCTGTATATGGTGGGACCATTTCCCTTGTTATATAAGTTAAATCACCTTTTTTAATAGTATCAGGTAATGGTTCATATAATTTATAAACTACTGAATGTGGATATTTAGGATATTTGACGTCATCTTTCTGAAAATTAATAGTAAGACTTGATTGATCATCATCAAATTGTAAATAAGTATACAAATCTACGGGGTTTGATTCCCAAGTAATATTCCAATTAGGATATGATACTTCATAATTGCCAAGATTACCAAATTTTTCAGCTTGTGTCTGCCAAGACTCATCAACTACTAACTCCGTAGAATTTATAACATTAGTTATAGTTGAAGTATAGCTTTCATAAACTGGTCGTTGACTATCACCAGTTGTTATATATTGTGCTTTTGTATCTCCGAAATTAATCCACTCCCCGGGCGGGTCTTTATATACCCAAAGATTTTCAGCTTCATCAATTATTTGTTGTCCTATAAAATCTGGAGGATTTGGTAATCCATTTTCATCAAATCCATCTAACGGATTTCCATCCCCTTCTGTATCAAAATTTTCAGAACGGTTTACTGTTCTTGCTCCTTCTATATCTAATCCAAGAGCTGAATAATTTTCTTCATCAGATTTATCATCATCCCAAGCAGGAAGTGCTCCGGCTAATTTCCAGTTTCCAGGAGGTGGATCTGGATTCCACTTCCAAGTTGTTCCAGATGCATCTGTAAATGGTGAAGGTGTAACGGGAGGTGGATTTCCAGTTGGTGAACCATTCGGTGCACCACCACCGAGTCCACTCCGAAGCAACGCCGATCCCACTCCGAGGAGAGCGGGATCGGAGGGGTCTCCTGTACCACCTCCAGTGCCATCTCCAGTGCCATCTCCAGTGCCATCTCCAGTGCCATCTCCAGTGCCATCTCCAGTGCCATCTCCAGTGCCATCTCCAGTGCCATCGTCTACTGGTGGTTCAGAATCGGGTTCTCGATTTTTCCGTACCATCATAGCAACCCCGGCCACAGTGGCCAACGCTAAAGCCCCAATTGCTAATTTTGGTAATAATCCTTTAAGTTTATCAAATAATCCTGGTCCGTCTGGTGCTGAAGCTGACGCTGCTGGTTTTTGTGGTCCACCAGCACCTGCTGCTGGTTCTACATCTACGCCCTCACCACAAGAACCCATTCTGGGTATCATTGTGTTTTCTTTACCACCCCAATATATTATTCGATTCTTCATTATTTATTATGGGTTAAAATATTATTAGCGAAAAATGTATTATTTTCTACTTTAAAAATATAAGTTTGAACTTCACCCAATTCTTCTTTTATATGAGACAATTTAATTTCTTCTAATTCACTGTCGTTATTATAATAACAAACATCACCAACTTCAAGTTGTCCAATTTGTCCAATATCATATCTTTCCATTGTCCATTCAGGTTTATAAGAACACCAACCCTTGCCTTTTACATAATATGGATGGTCAAATGTATTTCCGTTTACCACGTCACCAAATGTCAATTTAACAATATCATCGTGTATTGGACTCATTAATTTAATAACTGTATCATTTTCGATTTGACTTATTTCTTCATTCCAAGATTTAACAATATCTCCAACTTCTATATCTTCTATGTTCTTCATAGAACCATCTGACATTGTTATTTGAGTACCTGCAATAAAACAAACATCAGGCATACCACTGGTATCGAGCGTAAAAGTTACAGACGCTGTTTTATTACTCGTTACATTAGTAAATGTTTTAGTATTCTCATCGGCGGAATGGCCAGATGCGGCCCCACCCCACTGGTGGATTCTAAAGCCGGTTAAAGGAGTAGCATGTACAGAACGATTACCTCCCTCATATACTGTTCCGCCGCCACTAACCGTTCCGCCGGCACCACCGCTTATCGTTACAGTATACGTCGTTGGAAGAGCTGAAAACATTGCAGTTACAATAGCATTTTTAGAAGCGACTATAGTATAATCTGACCCGGCCGTATCTTCCATAACATTATCTGGATCCTCCCATCCTAAAAACTCATAAGCTGCATTTGGTGTGGCAATAAGTTGAACGCTGGCACCGTTATCATAAGTACCACCTCCAGTTGCTGATCCGTTCGGGCCCGATTCAACTGTTATAGTATGTTGATCATATGTACACGAACCATCATCAAACTCTGCATTAGGATTATAATTATTGGCGTATGGATCCATACAACCATATATTGCATCTACAGGATATGGATTGTCTGGAGTTGGGTGTTGGTATGGGGACATCCACGATGCATCCAAGGGCCAAGAGGGTGACTGTGGAGTTCCACCTGCAGTACTCTCTGCTGCTCCGAAATCTACCGATGTAAAGGCTGGACCGTTTGGTATGTTTGTCCACTGTCTCGAATTTACATTCTGAGAATGTTCTGCTCTATTGTTTCGCGCCGCAGAGCTATTTCCCGTTATCGGGAATCCAGTTTTAGGGGCACCTTTCTGTTGCATTAAAGTTACTAAAGCTGATTGTGCATATGTATCATAAACTCCTTCTACATTAACTGGTAACATATCATCAACATTTACCTGAATATTCATATTATCACGACCATAACTTACAATGAATCGTTTCTTACCACCATCTATTAACCAATATGTTTGATAATATCTAATAATAGTTCCATTTGGCATATATTCAAGATCTGTGTCCTGTTCTTGTTGTTCTTCTTCAGGAGGAAGATCTTGTTCTTCTTCAGGAGTTGGTACAAATCCACGTAATTTACTACCTCTTAATCCAGGTCCGTCTTGTGGTGCTTCTGCATTTCTATAAACATCACTAATAACTTCCGTAAAATTTGGTGTCATTATAGTTACAGTAGGATTATAACTTCCTACAGTATCATATGTATGATTTGCAAATGGTGTATCAGTAATTTCAGTATGACCACATCCAAAATCAAAGTGATATCTTATACCAGGTGTTGTTAAATTTGGTATAGATGTGTATCCTTCGAAATTATGTCCACCTAAAGTTTTTTGATTAGACTCCTCCTTGACTACATATCTGATTGACATAGGAAATCCAGCATCTTTTAAATCATATGCCTCTATATATGATGGTGGAATTGGATCTTCTAATGACCAATCTGGATTTTCTTCTGTATTTGTTTCTCCATCATAACTAACAATAAATGCATTTTCAACTTCAAGAATTCCATTTTTATATTTCTGTTCAAATCCAATATCAGATTCTAGCTTAGTATCAAAATGAAATGCCGTACTATTAACACCACTAAATTTCCCAAATCCATCTGAACCGACACCAGACAATGGAACATAAACTTCATACATATTAGATAAACTATCAAATTCTTGTTCATATTTATTTAAATTAATTAACTGTGGTGCGAGTCTAACTTCTTTTCTATTGGATGATATATCATCAATAAAAAATTTATATTCTTTTACATCAAGTTCACTTGGTGGACTACCATCTGCCGGAGGACCTTCTCCCTCATATACCTTTCCATCTTCATCCACATAAAAGGCTCCCATCGGTAAACCAGTAAGTTGTGGATTACCACTATGAACTATCCCTAAATAATTACCTACATTCTTGGTCAATACAACCTCATCTGAACCCGCCATTCGTCTATAAAAATAATATTTAATTTTATAATTACCACGAGTAAACCCTATTTTTCTTAAATCAGTGCCTGGATTTAATTTTATACCATTTCCATCATTAATAAAATTTTCACTTATACCTGATTTAAGATAATCGTCACTCATATTATATACATGAAATTTTACAGTATCGTTAATATGGTTGCCAAAAGTAGGAGAATAAGGGCCACCACTTTCTCCAAGAACAATGGTATTTTCCTTCTTTAAAAGTTTATAATCCTTTTCTTTTAATCTTGTCATATCTTGTGGCATTATTATACAAGGTCCTTTATTTCTGTATCTAAAATTTGATAATGTAAATCCCCAGAATGATAATGGGGAGAATTTTTTGCAACAGGTAATCTTTGATCTGGTCTATCATAATTTAATCCCGTATCTGGATTCTCAAATGCTAAAAATGTTCCTGCCTCATTTCGTAATGGTACTACTGGAGCAATAGGAAGGATTCCTAAATTCTCATCTACTACTTGAACTACATCACTAAAACTCTCGGCATCTTCTAATTTCCTTTGATAATCTACCCTATCTTGTTCATGTAATCTTTGCCAATACTCATTTTTCTTCAATTCTTTTTTTGTATATGGCATTTTCTATCTCACTACCTTAAACGAATGATTCTCATCAAAATATTGTACAGTTTCATCGGCAGTTCCACTACCACTAACAACCTTATAATTTATTCTATAAAATCTTTCTGATTGTAATCCGTCCATCCAAAAATTAAAATAATTACCTGTACTATCACAACTTACTTTCGAACCACTTCCGAATGGAACAAGAACGTCCTCTGTATAAGCATCTTTAATTTGATAATATGTACTTCCACTTGGTAGATATTTTACAGTATTATACCCAGTAGAATATTGAGTGGATGAATAAGTTCTTTCAGGAAATCTTTCTCTCCCAACAACTCTAAATTTTACTTTTGATTTCTCTTTATATTTTGATCGGAATCCTCTCATATAAAGTACCATATCTTCTAAAT
>CALBXV010000620.1 GCA_937890045.1 uncultured archaeon | reverse complement strand
TAAGAGCTATTTTCAAATATTTTTCTACAGAACCACGAGTTACTGTAGCTTGTAATTCTCCACCACATTTTGTACAAACAGGTTTTAATGGAAATCTACGATGTGATTTTCCACATTTTTTACATCTAAAGCTTTGAGAAGTATATGCTTTCATATTTCCTATTAGATCAGGTAATAAGTGTGTATTAAGAACTGAAGATACAACTTCGTTAGGGTTTACAGCGTTTATTTTTTTTGCTATTTCTATTTGCATATCCAACTTTTCATTTAGAGTTTTAAGTGTAGAATATTGGCATTTTTTTTCATCTATTGATAATACATTGGTGTCATGCGTGAAATAGAAATTATAAAATTGGCTATCCCCATCTAATCGATTGCGTACTATTTCCATGACATTTGAAATTTCTTTTGGAAATTTTTCTTCCAATGTTGCTTTATAAAAATCTAATGGATATTTGTTCATAATATCTATATTATGAGCTTGTCTCTGTACTTCTTTTGGAATAATTATTGGTTGAATAAGCAGCGGTGCATCCATAAGTCCTCCTATTTGTATAGGAAGATATTCTTTAGAAAAGTTAAGCAATACATCTAACAAAAGAATTATAGTATCTTCATCTCCATCACAGTCTCTTCTTTTAGCTGAATGCCAAAGTGGATGAGCATAACAAACATGAGATTTGGTAAATCCTATAATTCTTCCAATAATTCCAACACTTGTATGAGGAGCAAGGCCAACAACAAGGTGTCCTAGTAGATCTTCGTTTTTCTTTAAATTATAATATGAATCGTGGTCATAAAATTTTACTAATAATTCATCTAAGAAATTTGATGTATTTAGTAAATGCTCTTTTGCTGACTCTGGAATAATAATATCTTGAACAAATAATTCTAAAATTTGATTGTCTTTTTTAAGTGGTTCACCATGTATATCAAATTTATATCCTTTTTTTATTAGGTCAATAATTGATGTGTTAATTTGATTAGGTCTAAAATGTGTTAAAGGAGCATTAGTAGTATCAAATCTTATTGTTCCATCTCTGTAAATAGATAAATTATGTTTATTTCTTAAAATTCCCTTCTCTAATGGTTCAGCAATTCGAGTACTATTCATAAGCACTTTTACTCCCTTTAATGGAGGTCTTGGTATATATCCTATCTTTTTAATTGCAGAACTTAGTAATGTCTGTAACGGGAATTGTTTATACGAATAAGGAAGTCCATTTATTTTACATGATCCGCAAGTTTTTCCTTTTATTTCTCGTTTACATCTTGGACAAGTTTTTATAATAACTGTTTTTTCTCCACATTTATTACATATTCTTCCTAGGGAATTAGATTTACATATTGGACATATAATAGTAATTATTTCAATTTTTAAAGAATCATCTTTACTAGCTTTTATAATATCACGTCTTATTCCACCACTATTTGAGATTGGAAATAAAACGTGTACTGGCGGTTTCATCTTTCTTATATTAGCTTTTTCTGGTCTACCCATACGAAGGCCTATAAAAATTGATTTTTTTCTTTTAATGGTTAGTCCTGATAATGATGATAATAATTCTTCTATATTCTTCCATTTCGCATTAGTATTTATTTTAGATTTTAATCCAAGTGTAAAAAAAGTACTATAGGCATCTTCTCCTTCAATCAGATAGAATCCGTTATCTAATCTATGAGGAATACCGATGTTTTCTAGTATATTCTTTATTTTATTATTGGCACTTAATGTTAATGAGTAATTTTTTTTATCTATTAATTTAGTAGTGATGTTTTGACGTAATAATAGTATTTGTGAAATATTCACATTATTCCAATAGTATAGATAACGAGGATGGAGAGGAATATTTAATTTAGTACTTATTCTTATCGAATCTTGAATTGAAGGAAAATAAATAAAAGGATTTTCTACTAATTGCTTTAACTTTTGATTATCTATATTTATTTTTTTTGAGCAATGTATTATATCATTATATTTTTCTTTGATAGCGAAAGCAAGGTCTTGTGCCCACCACTCTTCAACATAACCAGACATCGGTAGTTTGGCATTATTCTCTAAAAAGTCTCCATAACTAATTAATACGTCACCTAAATGTAATATTTTATCTATTTTTTTCTTGATATTAATTGCAATATTAGATGAAGTAACTTTCATAACAGAACCATCTTTTAATAAGACAATAGGTGGTTCAATTGTATCAACAAATGATATTATGCCTGCTTTTCCTGGTAAATTTAATTTTGCTTGTGTTCCTACTACAATTGCATGGTCTAAGATAATGGGTATTATTGGGTGTATTCCAATCGCAGAAAGACCTGTATTATATGATCTTCCATAACGAAGTCTAAAACCTCCTTTTTTATCCGGCATAGAAAATACTGGTCTACCTGATATTACATCTTGAAAATGTGAAGTTTTTGCTTTTGTTTCTTCAGTATCTTGTTGTAATCCACCCTCTAGATCACTAAGCCAATCCCAACCAGGTATAGAAAGATCTTTTACAAGGCTAAAGAGTTTTCTTGATCTACCAATTAATCCATCATTAATTACCCTTAATGCTCCACCTCTTACTTTATCACTCTTTATTCTATGAAGACCATGATGTACAACAATTTCTGCTTGATCAGTTTCTACTCCATCTACCTCTACAGGTATATGTGTTAACATATGTTTAATATCATCATCTGATACTCTAAATTGAAAATTACTCACTTCTCTCTCATAAATACGAAGTTCTTCTATATATCGGCCTACTTCGTCATCACCATATCCATTGACTTTATAATGCCCTAAACCAAGAGTTTTACGAATATGGTCAGCAATTACTAGTGTAAATGCTGCTTCAGTTCCTCCAGCTGATCTGATGGGGCCAGCAAAACTTACTGATATGTGATCGCTTCCATCTTCATTTTTTCTTTCTTGTACTGAGGAAATTCCTTGAAGTGGTGCTACTGTTATACCATCAGTTACAACAGCAAGGCCTACCCTTACACCCTTTTCCAAACTTTCATTTCTTTCTAAATATCCAAATTTACCTAATGAAACTTCTTCAGCTAACTGTAGTGCAGCAGGTTCTGTTCTTTCTTCTTTGTTTAATAATTCTCTTAATCTTTCTGCTAAAGGGATATCAAACATCCTTTCTACTCTATCAGCTAAATCAAAAGCAATCTCTGTCTCAACTACTGATGATGGGTCAAGACCTTTTTCTCTAGATTTAGTAGCTATTTGATGTACAGAATATAGATAATCTATTATTTCTTTATTATATGATTGATAATGACTTGGAAATGATGTAATATTGTTTATTCGGTTAATGATTTTATTATTATATGTCACAATGATATCACATTAAAGAAATTGATAGTTTATTCATTTTTTAATTACTTTTATTATTTCTTCAAGATTATTTTCAAACTCTTTCTTCTCTAGAAGTGTTCCAATAACAATAATATCTGCTCCAGCCGAAGATATTTCTTTAGCAGCCTCAGGAGATTTTATTCCTCCACCGACAATTAATATTCCATCAAATATTGATCTCACTTTCTTTATCAATATTGAAGGGACAGGTTTGTTAACACCAGAACCAGCTTCAAGGTAAATAACTCTCATTCCCATATATTGAGCTGCTAATGCATACATTGCAGCAATATTTCCTTTTTTTGGAGAAATACCTCTAGCATTTCCGATATATCCTATTGTACCTGCATTTCCAATAGTAATATAACCCATTGGTATTGCTTCAAGATTATATTTTTTAATTATAGGTGCTGATAACATTTGAGCTTGAATAATGAAGTATGGATTATTAGAATTTAATAATGAACTGAAGAATATTGCGTCTGCATTATGTGATATTCCTGTGATATTACCGGGAAATAGAATTATTGGTAATGTTGTTATTGATTTTATTATTTTCGTGATTGAATTAAGTTCTTCTTGATCTGTCGCTGTTGAACCACCAACAAGTATTCCATGTATACCTGCTTTTTCTGCTTTTTTTATAGTATCAATTGTCTGATTCTTTGATATGCCTTCTGAATCTATTAGAGCAAAACAAATTGTTCCATTCTCTTTAATTGAATTATACAGTCGTTTTTCTATTGTACCAACCAATCGTTATTTAACCTCTACCTAAAACAAACTCATCAACGAATTTATTATAGATATCTATGGCTTCTGGCTTCTTTGTTGCATTTTCTTTTTTCCATGTTAACTTACAGCTTCCACAAACTATCTTAGATTCTGTTTCTGGATCTATTAATACTCGAATTGAAAACATACCACATTGAGGACAGCTAAATACTTTTGGAAGTGATCTCTTTGCAATTCTAATATTCTTTCTTCTTCTTCTTCCCATTTAACTCACTATCATTAGTGTTATATTAAGTAGTATAATAAAACAATGATTTTATCATTATTATTAAAATTTTAAATATTTAAAATTATTTTTTATATATATTTAAATAATAATTTAATTAATTTGTTATATTTTAACTATATAGACATCCATTAATATTATACAAAAGTGTATCATAGTTCTCTTTATGCTGAATAAAATAATAGTTGATGATGAAATTGGTAAATTCTTAGTTGAAAAAGTTAATTTAACAAAACCACAATTAGACACTTTGTTAATATCCTTACTTAGTAATGATAAGTTAGATAATATGATTACGTGTAGAGATAAAGGAAGTGTTAGTAAAGGATCATTTATTAGAACGCTAAAACAAGCAAGAAAGAACATTGAAAGTTCTTTATTTACTCTAATTATATTGGAATATTTTTCTATTATTGAAGAAGGTCATATTATTAATCTTATTAAAATTGGTAATTCATTAAAGAAAATTTCTATGGATATTCCAGTTGATAATGACATTGATGCTTTATTAAGACAATTGGCATATGTTATATCGGATGTTTGTTCTACAAAAAAGTAATTTTTCTTTTTTAAATTCTTAATTAAGAAACATTAAAATAATATTATATGATATCATTATGATATCATGATAATAGTGGATGTATATTTTCAGTTGTTTTCTGTTATTACATTTATTTTAATGTTATCAATTCTGGTTTATTATCTATTAAAAATAAATAAAGTAAATACAGAAATAGAAAATTCTAAAAACATCATAGAGAAGATATTAAATGAGTTAAGACATAGGCTATATAGTCAAGATCAAAAAATTTTAGATTTAGATGTTAAATTAAATATTGTTGAACTTAGATTAAGTAAATATTCAAATCAATTAAATATTAACAATATAAGTAAGTCAAATAAGATATATTTTAAAGAGCCTATAAAGGAAGTGATATCACATAAAGAAAATATATCACAAATAAATATGTCACTTACAGAAACAGAAAAAAAAATTCTTAATATTTTATCATACAAAGATTATACAGCTAATGAATTGCAATTATCTATAGATAAGACCAGGGAACATACTTCGCGTTTATTAAATAAATTATTTCAAAGTGGTTATATTACTAGAAATGAAAATAAAAAACCTTATGTTTATAAATTATCTATAGATAATAATATTATCTCTGAATAGGCATTGATCTAGCTTTTTTATACAACCACCCAGAAGTTGTCCATTCTCTAGTTAACAATTTTTTTTGTTCTAACCTAGATAAATATGTAGATATTGTACTTAATCGAATTGACATATTAAGTTCATCTTCGTATGTCTCTAAAATATCAGTTGATGTGAAAGACCCTAATGGGAACTTTTTTTCAACCAAATTATATAATTTACCAAAAGATGTCTCATTTGATAGAGTATTTACTTTTTCTCTATCTTCTTTTCCGTCAATAAGTTCAACCATATCTAGAATTTTTAAGACTTTGTCACGTGATAAAGATCCATCTAAAGATAATGAATAGTTTGCTCCTTCTCCGTCACTAAATTCTATCTTTATTTTTTTCTTAGTCATTCTTCTAGACTTAGTTAAGTCTATTTTTTAAAATATATAGAATAATTATAGTGAAGTTGTGAACAAGTATGTGAATTATTGCTGACAAGTTATGAGACAGGTGTCATTTAATAGAATGTTCACATTTTGTTTACACTGCAACGGAAATATTTTGTAATAAATTGGTTATAAAAATCTCCAGTGGAAAAGAAGGGGTTCAGAAATAAATAGTTCACAAGAAAATAATGTATAATGAGTTCCAATGGAAACAAAGGGGTCATATATTAAAGATAATTAATTATGTATACAACTTGTTCACAAGTAAATTACTTATTAATATCTGCATTTCCTTCTGAAAGAGGTTTCCATATTTTTTTAACAAAAAAGTAAACAAGCATAGTTCCAAATACTGTAGACATCACTAAGGATATTATTATTAAAATCCAGTTTCCTCCTGTTGTATCTAGTGGCAAAAATGGTATTCCATAGATCGTTGCTAATGTATTTGGAAGAAGTATTGCAGTTCCTACAATAGTCAGCCATAATA
>CALBXV010000619.1 GCA_937890045.1 uncultured archaeon | reverse complement strand
GGAGTGAAGAGTATAATACCAACACATGGTGATGGTGGATTTGCATTTACTGGTCATGATGGAGAAGTGTTTATGCAAGAATTTACCAGGCATGCACTAGATAGAAGACTTAGATCAGCTACAAGAAGAGATGGAACTCCGATAACAGGTGCAGATAGATCAAAGATAGATGATTTAATGAGAGCTGGTATTATAAGTCCTCAGCTTGAGATGATAAATATTCAACGTCAGATAGAGATTCTTACTGTTATGTCTGAAACTCCAGAGTTGCTTAGAGCCATGGATGAAGGAAAAGGACCGTTTCCATTAAATGATAAATTTATTGAAGCTAATTTTAAGACGACTGAAAAGGATTTAGTTCAAGAAATTAAAGAAGGTTGGGCTAATGTAATTGAGCAAGCACGATTGATGGGTGTTACACCTTCTCAAGTATTTCGGAACCATTTTTCTAAATATAAAGAACATATAGAGCCATTTATTAATGATGGAAAGGGCAATGGAGTTATAGGATTAAGTAGTGTGGTTGCAGAGACTGACCAGTTAACAATGAAAGAACTTGCAATTAGACTTGATCATATAGATAGACTTTCTATGCATAAGACACACCAAGACTTGATGGAAACTATAAATGAGATGACACATGGTGGCCAGACAAAGGAGATTTCTGATTTTCTTAAGTTTATTCAGGATAAGTTTTGGAATAGGAAATCTGATACAGCAGAATTGGTAGCAATAATGTCAAGATATAATGGTAAGGATGAAGACGGAAATCTTATTACTATATATGATCAGGAAAACAGGACATTTAATTTTAGTTACGATGGTGCTATGGCGCAAACTCAAAGGATAATGCGTGAGTCTGAAATGATTATTCCAACTGCTTTAAGAAGTAAGTTTATTGATCAGAGAATGCGTGAGCTTGTGGGGGAAAAGCTTTTTGAATCAGACAGTCATCTTAATGTTACTCCTCAATCATTTATTGAGAAGTATGGTATACTTCAAGGAAAGGATAAAGATAATATAGTTCGGTTAATTACTGGTGCTAAGAATCCAGTTGATGTGTTGTCTAGAATGATTACAATCAGGCGTAAGGAAGATCCTAATACAAATATACTTTTTGATCAGTTTACCAGTAATGAAAAGATTGAATTTATGGATGATGTTTTTATGCTTCTTGGTAGTGCAATGGAACAGAGGAAAGTAAATAGATATTCAGTAGGTGAACAAGCTGGTGTGTGGATGGATAGGGATAATACGGTATATGATAATCATTTATTCAGATTTCTTGATGGTCTTATTGGAACTTCAAATTATGCAATGATAGATAGAAAAGTAGAGACAAATGTTGGAAAACAAGATAGTAGGCTTTATAAAGATGCGTTTAGGGTATTAATTGACAGGTTATATGTTGGTGGTCAGGCATTAGATTCAAAACTAGGCTTGGATAGAACAGGTACTACATTTGAAACTGAAACGATAGAAAGCCAGATTTTTATTAATGTTGGAGACTTTAGCTGGGGATTATCAATACCAGAAAGCAAGCTTAATGACGTAATCATTGGATTTAGTGATTTTATTAAGACAAAGAAAGAACAGTATCCTAAACAGTATAGAAGCGTCTTTAAACGGTTAAGTGATATTCTTAATATTAAAAGTGAGAAGATTGTTGTAGAGGATTCTAAAGGTAATGATATTGAAGTGTTGACATTTGCAAAGTCAGATGCTAAAGCTGATGGTGAAGCAATAGAAACCATGATTAACACTATGTGGATGGATGAGATGGCTGGCAAGATATGGTGGGATCACTTGAATAACACTGTTGGTGGCAAGAATCCAGGAGCAGTAGGAAAGTTTACAAAAAGATTTAGGTTAATGGCCAATATAAGTGGCAAGGAACTATCTGATGAGTATGTAGATAAGGTTTGGACTGCACATGATCAGGCACGTGTTATAGATGATACTGTTCTTGGTGCTCTTAAAGTTTTAAGGAGTAACAAAGGTTTGAATGTAGTTATTCCAATGGATGAGCAAGCAACATCAGATATGTTCTCTACTCTCAAGCATCTTAAGGATCAGCTTAATGAAGAGTTAGGTAATAATAGTAACTTAGCAGGTAATCAGGATGAAGTAACTTCAGACAATCTATTTAGACCGAAGACATCTGCTACTGGGGTATTACAAACCAGGGAGGATGCTTCGTCTGTTGATTCAGTAATGCTGATGCCAGTAAAATATTTTAAGGCTCTTCAGGTATTGGCTGCTGCAACAAATAGAGGGGGAATAGGAGGTATAAAGCCTATTATAAGTAAAGTTGGAGAAGGTGTACTGCTTGGAAAGACAGCTATACTTCCTACTAAAAAATTTGATGGTTTCTTTAATGCTAATGAAAAAGTTCATGCTATTATGATGGATTCAGCAAATAAGATTGCTGGAGCTGGAGTTAAGAAGCTGGATATTTCTGGTATTAGTATTGACCAGCTAAGAACAGAAGCTATTAACCAGGATAATTATATTAATCATTTGGATTGGAAATCTATTAATCTTACAAGTGTAGTAGCTGCTGATCATGATGCAACTATATCCTATCAAGCTGCAAATCAGATGAATTTAAGTTTATCTAATTCAATGTATAAATGGTTAATAGAACCTAGTTTAAAAAAGTTTGAAAAGATATCTTCTGAACTTGTGGATGAGCATAATACTGTAGTTGGAACTGCATATGCTAAGGTTTTGGATGATCCTGGTACAAATAGTGCTGAAAGTATGTCCTCATATAGTTATTGGATACAGGCTAATGGTCCAATACAGTTTAGCGGGGTGCGTCAAACTTTTAAAAATCAAGTTAAGAAGAGGACTATAGATAATGGGTTGTTAACTCTCCATAATAAGAATGGAACTCAATCTGTTATGAATCCATTTATTGGTGGCCTTGGAAGTAGGATGAGGAATACCACTTTTTATACAGATTCTAGTGGTAAAAGATTTGTTTATACAATTGGTCAGGCAAATATAGCTGGAGTGAATAGAAATAAACCTGTGCCTCTTGAGAGGTTAAATATCATTATAAACAAGAAGAAGTTTGCAGATGATATTATCCCATATGATCAGTTAAAAAATAATGCACAGTTTAAAGCAGCAGTAGATGATGTGATTGGAACAACTACATTGCCAGATAATACTAAGCTTTGGAAGGTTGTTCAAATTCTTAGAAAGTATTCGGAATTGGTTGGACAACAGCATGAAGTGGCTATAGTAATGCATAGAGCTCCAAGGACAAGACCTAATGATATGATTATTGTTGGATTAAAGGGATTTCTTGCGAATGAACTCGGTAACCAGACAGAGTTAAATCCTTTTGATGCATATGCAAGAGCTGAAGCAGATTACGACATAGATAAGATTAATTATTGGTGGGATACTCCAAACGATGTATTGCGTGGATGGGCAGCTGATGCTAGTAAAGTAGGAATTGTTTCTCCTGAACCAATTGCTACTAAGACATCTTTAAAAGCTAAGTACGATCATTTGAATGCCAGCTCGATGAGACAGCTTAATAATGATAATGCAAATGCACAAAAGCTGCGTGGTACTGTTGTAAAGGCACAGCGTATGGTTCAATATTTGAAAGAGTACTCATCTGAGAAAGAACAGAAAGGTTTTGTTCTGAATTTATTTGGTTCATATAAGGAAAAGACAGTAAATCTTTCGGAGAGAATAGCGTTTAATATTGAGAAAGTTGATGAAAGTTTAGAGTTATTAGCTCAAGATATTCAAAGAATAATTGATTCCGAGACAGGTTATAATACTGATCTCTATAATGCAGAATGGTTTGATAAGTTTTTGTTTGGAGATGTTAGGTATCCAGGATTATTGAAGCGTCAGCATCGTGATGGTAAAATATGGGTTGATACTTTAGTTTCTGAGGATAGAGGGGCAGTTCTTGCGGTTGAGAGAGATATTATACTTGAAGTTCTACGTCCTTACAGAG
>CALBXV010000618.1 GCA_937890045.1 uncultured archaeon | reverse complement strand
TAATTTCATTTAAAGTTTTTTTAGATCCTATAATACATTTTTGCGTTGAAATAATATCTTGTAATGTTTTAGAAAATTCTTTATTGAATTCCAAATTTATCTCCTCATATAAAGGTCTACCATACCAGTACCAATAGGTACTGTAAGACCTACAATAACATTTTCAGTAACACCACGTAACAATTCTTGTTCTCGTTTACCCTTAATAGAAGCATGAGCTAAGGTTGGAACAGTAATTTCGAAGGCAGCTCTTGCAAGAACACTAGATTTTGTTCCAGCAATACCATGTCTACCAATTTGTTTAATTATTCCAGTAGAAGTCATTAAATCAGCAACTAGAGATATATGTCTAATATCTACTTCTAGACCTTGTTCATCTAATGTAAGCAAAATTTCATTAATTAGTGCTTTTCTAGTAGCTTCAATTCCTAGAGTACTATAAATTTCAAAGATATTATTTGTGGTAGTACGATCACCAGCAACACCAGGAATATCAAGAACTTTAGCCAAGTTAGAACCAGTAGTCTGAATTAACCATTCATCATCTTCTTTTACAACAGTAATTCTTTGTATTTCTGGAATTCCTTTAACTTTAGTGGATAAGACTTTAGTTTTAAGAACATATGCAGTTTGAATATTAGTAATTTCAGCATTAATAATTATTTTATTAGAAGATTCTTTTGTCGTAATAGTTCTTTTAGTGCTAATAAGAGCCTCAGCAACCTCATCAATAGTACAATTACGTTTTTCAAGAAGTTCGTTAGACAGATTAATTATCATATCATTCTTTTCATAGTCAACTTCAATTGATTCTATTAAATGTGAGACTTGAGTAAGTAATATTTCTTGAGCTATTTTTACTGTTTTAGAATTAGATTTAGAGAATTTTGGTAGAACATAGACATCCATACTAGGCGTTTTAGGTTGTTTTCTTGCGTCAACTAATTCCATTAATCTAGGTAATCCAAGAGTAACATCTCGTTCTTTAACTCCAGCAAAGTGAAATGTTCTTAAGGTCATTTGAGTTCCAGGTTCACCAATTGATTGTGCAGCAATCATACCAATAGCTTCACCTGGTTCAACAGTAGCATTTTCCACTAACTGAATTACAGATTTACATATATTCTCAGCAGACACAGGAGATAATTTATTATGTGTTTTAAGGGAATTTTTAAGGTCTTGAAGAATTTTAGGATTAATATTAGAAGAATATTTACTTAATATTTTTTCAATTTGTGATTCAGATAATCGTTTTACAGATTTATGTAATAATTGTTCAAGTTGAACTAGTCGTTCGACATTAACTGAAGCTCCATGATCACTTTTAGCAGGGTCTATTCCATCTTCACCATAAACAAATTGAATAATTTTATGATATGGATCTCTAACTGTAGCATCGTATTCAATTTTAAGATGTTCCAATGCATTAACTAGTCTTCTTTGCATATATCCGCTCTGTTGGGTTCTAACTGCAGTATCTACTAGACCTTCTCTTCCACCCATGGAATGAAAGAAGAATTCAGTTGGATTAAGTCCATCACGATAATTAGATTTTACAAAACCTTTTGCGTCAGGAGATAAATCTTCAATAGGATAATGAGAAAGTGCTCTTCTAGTATAACCTTTCAATATTCGTTTTCCTCTTACTGATTGTTGACCTAACGCAGCAGTCATTTGACCTAGATTAAGATTAGAACCTCGAGCGCCAGTTCTGGCCATTATAACACCAGAATTTGTTTCTGAAAATGCTTTATCAGCTATTTTTCCAACTTCATCTCTAGCTTTTGCTAATTCTTGATTAATTAATAATTCTAATGTATCAGCAGCAGAAAGACCTCTAGTTAATTGAAGAGTTTCCTTTTTATAACTGTTAATCATATCATTAACATTACTATAAGCTTTCATTATACTATTATTAACTAGTTTAATAGAGGGAGAATCAAGAAGTAGATCATTATATCCAAAAGTAAATCCATAATTAGTAATATAGGTTTTTAGAATTGAAAGAAGAGAATTAAGAAATACTCTAGAGTGATTTGTTCCATAATCTTTTGCAATTCTATGCAAGATGGTATTGGGTTCTTCTGCTCCAATTGAAGCTTTATCTATAATACCTGATACAATGATTCCATCTTTAATAACAACGTCATCATATTTGATTTTTTTAAGCCCTTTGCTCCACTTTGAGGTAAGAACGTAATTAAAGTTATCAGGAATGAAGAGAGATAGAAGTTGAATTCCTTTATACATAGGAACTGGAGCTTTAACAAATGGTTCAGGTAATTTACCATTATATTTACCAATTAATGCTAGATTTGTAAATTCTTCTTTAGTTAATAAAGTGTTTTCACTAGTTAAGAGATAAGCAGCAGTAAGATAATCACGTATCCCACCTATTATAGGACCACCATATCTAGGAGAAAGAATTTGATCATGAACTGACATTAAGATTTTTGCTTCAGCTCGTGCTTCTTCACTTTGAGGTATATGTAAATTCATTTCATCGCCATCAAAATCAGCGTTATATGGAGGACAAACCGCAGGATGTAATCTAAACGTTCTATAGGGAAGAACTTTGATAGTATGAGACATTACAGACATACGGTGTAAAGAAGGTTGTCTATTAAATATTGCAATATCACCATTAGATATATGACGTTCAACAACAAATTCAGGTTGTAAAGTATCTACAATACTTTGTTTATCTGTTACAAAGTCTAATCTAATTTTTACACCATCAGGTCTTATTATATAATTGGCTCCAGGATGCGTAAATGGTCCATTAATAATTAATTTTTTAATTCCTTCAATATTCCATTCTGTAACTTTCTCAGGAATTGTAAGTTTTTTAGCTACTTCAAGTGGAACTCCGACATCAGATATATCAAGACTAGGATCTGGAGAGATAACAGTTCTACTAGAAAAATCTACTCTTTTACCAGATAAACTACCTCTAAATCTACCTTCTTTACCTTTAAGTCTTTGACTCAAGGTTTTAAGAGGTCTTCCAGATCTATGATGGGCTTGAGGTAATCCAGTTACTTCATTATCAAAAAAAGTTGTAACATGATATTGTAATAAATCAACAAGATCTTGTACAATAAGTGGAGGAGTACCAGATTCTTTACTTTCTCTAACCCTTTGATTAACTCTTAGAACATCAACTATTTTATGAGTTAAATCATCTTCAGATCTAATACCAGATTCAAGAGTTATTGATGGACGGACAACTAATGGAGGTATAGGTAAAACATTTAGAACAAACCATTCAGGTCTAGTAGATTCAATGTCATAACCTACAAGTGTTAGAGATTCATCAGATACTTTTTCTAGTCTATCTCTAATAGCAGCAGGCAATAATCTATTTGCCCCACCACTTTCAGTAATTTCATGAAAAGTAGTTGGTTTAGTATAATCAATAGCCAATTTTGGTTTATCACAATGTGGACAGATAGTAGTTTTCTTTGCAAGTGCAATTATTTCTTTTTTGCATCTATCATAAATAGTAGGAGTTTTAGGTGAAGCATCAATAATTTTAGTATATTCATCGAATTTATCTTGAGTAATTAGTAATTTAGAACAATGTTTACAAGTTAATAGCAATAATTTATAGATTTCTTCAATAAAAGCAATATGTAAAACAGGTTCAGCTAATTCAACATGACCGAAATGTCCTGGACATCTTAATGCAGGATGACCACAGGTACCACATTTTTGACCTGGTTCAAGGGTTCCAAGCCTACTATCCATTAACCCACCTTGTACTGCTAGTCCATCCTCATCATAGGTTTCAGGAGCCGTTACTTCAACAACAGAATATTTACGAATTTCATTAGGAGAAAGAGTACTGAAATTAATCAGTTTAATGAGTTTTATATTATGTTCAGACATAGAATAACATTTACACTTTATCTTTAATTCGAATTCGAGCGGCTATATTAAGACTTAACATTTCTTGTATTAACAATTTAAAAGCATAAGCAACTACAATTATAGAAATTTTGGAAGCATCACCACATAATCTACATATGTATTTTCGTTGCATAAGATCATGATATGCAACTAGACCACATTTTTCACATATATGTAACTCAGCCTTATCAGATTCATCTAACAATCTATCTTTAAGAACCATAGAAGCACCATAAGATATTAAACAATCCCTTTCCATTTCTCCAAATCTCAATCCACCACCTCTAGCTCTACCTTCAGTTGGTTGTTTAGTTAACATTTGAACTTGTCCTCGAGCCCGAGCATGTATTTTATCAGCAACCATATGATGTAATTTTTGATAGAAAACTACTCCCATGAAAACATCAGTCTTGAATTTTTTACCAGTTTTACCATCATATAGAACTTCTTTACCATCTGATTGGAATCCATATTGAGTTAGCATATCACCAATAGATTGTTTATCAGCATCATTAAAAGGTGTACCATCAACATGATTACCACTAAAAGCAGCAACTTTCCCAGAAATAGATTCAAGGAATTGACCTACTGTCATTCTAGAAGGGAAAGCATGAGGATTTATAATAACATCAGGAATTACTCCTTCAGCAGAATAAGGCATATCTTCAGATGGTACTACTAGACCTACAATGCCTTTTTGACCATGCCTTGAAGCATATTTATCTCCGATTTCAGGAATCCTCATATCTCTTACACGTATCTTATACATTCGTTCACCTTCTTTATTCTGTGTTAAGAATACATTATCAACAACTCCAGATTCAGATGGTCTAATGGATACAGAAGTATCTCTTCTATATGGTCCTTTAACTTCAAATTCTTTATATTCTTCAATAAATCTTGGAGGACTAGAACGTCCGATTATAACATCTCCACCAGTAACTTTAGATTCAGCAGAAATTATTCCATCTTCTTCAAGTAATCTATAGAATTTTTCTCCACGATATCCACGTATATTATCATCAGGATTAGGAATTTCAAATTTATCTTTCATTCCACCAAGATATTGTTTTGAATCTCCATCATATAATCTGTAGAACATAGATCGCATTAAACCTCTTTCAATTGAAGATTTATTTAATATGATAGCGTCTTCAATATTATATCCTTCATAAGATAATACTGCTACAACACAATTTTGACCACTTGGTCTTTTATCAATATTAAGTATTGAAGTTGTTTTTGTAGTTACGAGTGGAGTTTCAGGATAAAGTAACAAATGTTGTCTTACATAAGTATTAAACAGATATGTAGGAGTAGTAAATCCAAGTGACTGTTTGGCCATAGCAGATTCATATGTATTACGTGGAGATTGATTATGTTCAGGATACGGTATT
>CALBXV010000617.1 GCA_937890045.1 uncultured archaeon | reverse complement strand
TGGGGTTTCCAGCTGGATCGTCTGGTGGAAGTATACAAACCGGTGATGGTTCTGGTGAGGGACTTGCACTTTTTATTTTATGGACGTAAAGGAGTAATATAATGACTGAATTAGAAAAATTAACTGAAGAGAAAACAAAATTAACTGAAACTTTAGATTTTATTGGTGCTATGAGTGAGGAAAAGCGTGAAGAATGCGCTGTGGTTACTTGGAAATATGTAATTGATAAAAGGGTGGTTTGGGTAGATGATAGAATTGAAGAATTACAAAATAATTAAAATAATATTTATAGTATATAAAGGAATATAATTAGATACTTATATTAAAAGAGGTTACATGAAATACGCATTTTTAGTTCCAATATATAATACAATTAGTGGAAGATTATTACCACAATATTGCCGCAATTAAATATAAGACATTTGAAGGAATTATATGTTTAATGTATATTTATAGTAGAATGGAGAAACTGAATGGCTTTTAGAGTAATGAGACAATTATATAATGCACCTTCAGCTAGTGTAAGTGAAAGTGTTACTTGGACTGACCCACCGTGGGCAAAGAGAAAAGTGTATATTATGTCTTCAAGTGATATGCCAGTTTGGGAATTTGCTGAAGAATCAGATGCTAATGCAAAAGCTCAAGAACTGAGTGGTTCAGATTCTATGAATAGAGTGTATAAGGTTATTGAAGTATAAAAAAAGCTTGTATTTTCACAAGCAAATTCAATATATATAGTTAACGTAACAATAGTTAAAGGAGAAAGAAGTTATGGCTGATGAAATTAAATTTTCAGAAGATGAGTTAAAATCACTTCAGGAATTACAAAATTCCTATCAGGAAAAACAGTTGCAATTTGGACAACTTAAAGTTCAAAATGTTCTTTTAAGCCAACAGTTAAGTGCACTTGAAGCACGTGAAGTTGAGTTAGAAGAAGAATACGGTGAAGTTCAAAAATCTGAACAGAAGCTAGTAGAAGATTTGAATAAAAAGTATGGTCCAGGGTCTCTCGATCCAGCTTCAGGAGTATTTACACCTCAACCAGCTGAACCTGCAGTAGCAGATGTTCCAGATATGGCGAAGGCACCTGCAGCTGATGTAGAAGCTTAATATATAAATAAATTTCCTCGTTAAATATCGTTTACGAATTTTAATTGATATTTATAACTGAGTTTTCTAAACTCATGTAAATAGTCATTAAACTTAACGTAATTTAGGAGAAAATCAATGGCAGAAAGAATCGTAAGTCCAGGTGTATTTACCCGTGAAAGAGACCTTTCATTTCTTCCTCAAGGAATTAGTGAAATTGGTGCGGCTATAATTGGCCCAACTGATAAAGGTCCGGCGTTTACTCCAACAGTTCTTAGAAATTTTTCGGAATTTGAAGAAATGTTTGGTGGTATGTCTAAATCGTATTATACACCATACGCAGTACAGCAATATTTAAGAAGTGCTGGTTCAGTAACGATTATCCGTGTATTAGGAATAGGTGGATATCGAACTGATTTTGTAAATCTTCAACTTTCAAGTTCGTTAGGCTTAAAAACTGTTGCAGTTCTTGCACCGTCAAGAGGCGGGTTAAATGGAATAGCAGATATAAGTGCAACTTCCTCTGGTTCAAACGGAGATTGGAGTTCATTTGATCTTGTTGTTAGTGGTAGTGATACCTCAGCGTTTAGTAAAACGATTTCATTTAATACGTCTAGTGCAGATTATATAGATAAAGTATTAAGTTCTGATCCACAGGTTCAGAAATCAGGTCAGGATACTGCACCTGTTTATTTGTATAAAAACTTTAAATCGCATCAATCACATGCACAGTATACTGTTTCTACAGCTCAAGCATATGTTTCCGCTTCTGTATCAGTAGGAGATGGAACATTTGATTTTACATCTGGTGTTCAATCTTTTGATGCAGATGGAAATGCTAATTCTTGGACTGGCAACTCAAGTTATTCTGTAGCTAGAACTCCATACGTTCAGTCTCAAAGAATCAGTGGAGCAAGGTATAGTCTCTTTAGAGTTTATACTCGCTCTCATGGTTCAAGTATGAGTTCACAGTTTAAAGTATCAGTATTGAACGTTAAAGATGCTAGTGCAGTCGCTGGTTCTGATTATGGAACATTTTCAGTACAAATTAGACGACATGCGCCAGGTAAAGTTAATAATGATCAAGTGGTTGAACAATTTGATAGTCTAACGTTTGATCCTTCAAGTGCAAATTATTTTGCTCGTAGGATTGGAAGTAGATTTGTTGAAATAGATTCAAATGGTAAATTGACATATAAAGGCGATTGGCCCAATATGAGTAAACATATTCGTGTTGGTGATTTTGCAGATGTTGAATCAATGCCAATGACGGTTGTTCCAATGGGACACGCAGCAGTAGTAAATCCAGTATTAGGTACAGCATCACAAGTTCCTACTGCATCTTTCCAGAAAGTTCAGGAAAATGCACAAGGAAGTTTTGATGGTAATATTTACTATGGATTTAAGTTCGGTTCTTCAGAATATGATAACCATCAGTATTTATCACCTATACCTCTTAATGCAGCAGCAGGTAACAATGTTAGTATGAGTCTTGAAGACATGTACGGACATGCATCAGCAGCTGATTTAGGTGGTTCGACATATGCAGATGGAACAGAAAAAATTAGTTTATCTAATTCACATCTTAAACAACGTAAATTTGTTGTTCCTTTCCAATGGGGATTTGATGGAGCTAATCCAGCAACACCAAAGAATACAGCTAATGATATATCAGCTACAAATACAATGGGATTCGATTGTTCAAACAATGCGGCTAGCGGAACTATTGCTTATAAAAGAGCAATTAACGCTATAAGTAATCCTGATGAATTTGATATTAATCTTTTGGTAATGCCTGGAATTATCCATCAATATCATCCAAAATTAACAAATCATGCCATTGAAAAAATGGAAGATAGAGGTGATGCTCTTTTTGTTATGGATGGTTCTTCTTGGTCTAGAGGTATAACTAATGCATGTTCTGATATTAGTACATTAGATACAAACTACGCAGCTACATATTATCCGTGGGTTAAAATCTTAGATGATGGTAATAACCTACCGGTATGGGTGCCGCCTTCAGTAGTACTTCCAGGTGTAATCGCTTACACTGATAGAGTAGCACATGAATGGTTTGCGCCAGCTGGATTGAACCGAGGTGGTCTGACAACAGTACTTGAAGCAAAAACGAGATTGACACATGCGGAACGTGATGAATTGTATGAAGGTAGACTTAATCCAATAGCATCATTTCCAGGTCAAGGTGTGGTTGTTTGGGGTCAGAAGACTCTACAAAGCAAACCATCAGCACTTGACAGAGTTAATGTTCGTAGATTGTTGATTAAACTGAAGAAGTTTATTGCAAGTTCAAGTAGATATTTAGTGTTTGAGCAAAATGATGCAACGACACGAAATAGATTCATGAATATTGTGAATCCTTTCTTAGAATCAGTACAGGCTAACAGTGGACTTTCCGCTTTTAAAGTAGTAATGGATGACAGTAATAATCCACCTGATGTTGTGGATAGAAACCAATTAGTTGGTCAAATCTTCATTCAACCTACAAGAACAGCAGAGTTCATCGTATTAGATTTCGTTATACTACCTACTGGAGCAACATTTCCAGAGTAATTTGATTTATAATAGAGTATAACATATAATCGTATCATACGAAAGTAAAAAGCCCCTCTTATGAGGGGTTTTTTATTATATAAAATAAAACTTCTAAAAAACTGTTAAGAATGTATAGTTTTTTAATGATAAGATGATGATGAATTTTTTAGGTTTGTTATATTTATATATGAAAGTAAAGTGATAATTAAATAATCGGAGAAACAGAATGCCTGAATTACTTGATCCTTCTGAGATAATGTTTACACCATTTGAACCGAAGACTAAAAATCGTTACATCATGTATATGGAAGGGATTCCTGCATACCTTGTTAAGACAGCAAACAGACCAACAATTGCATTTGAAGAGATTGAATTAAATCATATTAATGTAAAAAGGTGGGTTAAAGGTAAAGGAACTTGGGAAACTTTAGAATGTACTTTGTATGATCCAGTTGTACCTTCTGCAGCACAAGCAGTTATGGAATGGGTTAGGTTGTCCCATGAATCTGTAACAGGTAGAGATGGATATTCTGATTTCTATAAGAAAGATATTACTTTGAATGTTTTAGGACCTGTTGGTGATATAGTAGAAGAGTGGACAATGAAAGGTGCTTGGATTCAAACAGCAACTTTTAATGATTTAGATTGGGCCACAAATGATCCAGTAGAAGTAACCCTAACATTAAGGTATGATTACGCAATATTACAATTCTAATTTTTATAGGTTATTTTTTATTAACTTCGATATATATAATTAAAGAAATGGAGATATATTATGTCAGTTATCGCAGATAAAGCTTGGTATAAATCAAAGACAGTATGGACATCAGTAGTTGCTGGTGCAGTTGGAGTATTACAGGCAGCAGGTGTTGTAGAAGCAGTACCTGAAGTTGTTTGGACACTACTCGCAGCATTTGGTTTGTATGGAGTTCGTGACGCTGTAGGGAAATCAAGTTAAGTAAAACAAAATTTTAAAGGTTATGGAATGGTTATAAAGTCTATTCCAGATTTTACATCAAATATTAATAAAGGAGATTCAGCATGCCTGAAACTAAATTTCCTACAGAGGTAGTTAGTTTGCCTTCTAAGGGACATTATTATTCAAAAGACGATCCATTGTCAAGTGGTGAAATTGAAATTAAATATATGACAGCAAAAGAAGAAGATATTCTTACTTCTCAGAACTTAATTCGTAGAGGGGTTGTAATTGATAAATTACTTGAGGCTCTTGTAGTAGACGAAAAAGTTAACTTAAATACTATGTTAATTGGTGATAAGAATGGGTTAATGGTTGCCGCTCGTATTCTTGGATATGGAAAAGAATATAACTTTGAAGTAGATTGTCCTGCTTGTTCAGAACATTGTAAAGATTCTATTGATTTAACTACTTTTAAAGATAAGGTAGTTGATACTTCAAAGCATGATAAAGGTAAAAATGAATTTACATTTAAATTACCTGCTACTAAAGTTGAACTTACTTATAAATTCCTCACACAAAAAGATGAACGTGAAATAGATGAAGAATTGAAAGCTATGAAGAAAATTACCAAAGGAAGTGGAATAGATCATGAAATTACTACACGTATGAAGAAAACTATTATAGCAATTGATGGAGAACGTAGTAGAACTAAGGTTAATAAATTTGTAGAAGAACAATTTTTATCAAGAGATTCATTAACATTTCGTAGACATTTACAATCTATAATACCGGATGTAGATATGGACTATCTTTTTGAATGCTCACTATGTGCGTATGAAGAGGAGATGACGGTCCCTATGACCGTCCAGTTTCTTTGGCCTGCAGCCCGAGGATAAACCTAATATACATGAGCAAATATTTCAATTAATATTTAACAGTAAAGGCGCATTTTCTTTTACAGAAGCCTATAATTTACCAATATTTCTTCGTACATTCTATATAAGACGACTTCAAAAAGCTTACGAAGAAGAGAAAAAAGAAGTCGAAAAACAATCCAAACAATCTAAAGGGATTAGTAGACCTGGAGTTCCTCGCGGAAAGTAACATTTTCATCATTGTTATATTTATTATTGAATCATTCCATTCGTTATTGATATTATCTATAGGAGTATAAAAATGGCAACAAATGACAAACTTTATGAACTTATCTATGAAAAGTTAAGAGATTGGTTCAGATCAGGAAAGAGCTCAGAAGATTTACCTCCAGAGGTAAAAGCTGCAGCAAAAAAAGATCCAAAATTACAAAAACAATTAAAAAAACTAAAACAAGCTGAAGATAATTTAGAAAAAACATTAGATAAAGCTTTAAAGATTGATTATTAATCTGGAATAAATTATTATGGCAGATGAAAGTATAAAAACAATAAGAGAGCGAGTAAAAGAACTTATAAAAGAATCTGGTGTTCAGAAAAAAATGGGCAAAGATGCTGAAAAGATTCTAAATACTTTACGAGCTCGTCTGAAAGCAGAGAAAGATCTTAGTAAAGAACAAAAAGCGAATTTAGATAACGGGTTTAAAATGTCTAAAAATGAGGAGTTGCGTTTAAAACTTGCTGTATCTGAAAGTAAAGAAACTCGTAATATTGGAAAACTTTTAGATAAACAAATGACAACTAATATGAAAATCGCTAAGGGTGAAATGAGTATAGTTGATGTTGTAAGAATGAAGTTACAACAACAAAAAGCATTAAAAAAATCTGATGATTTAGCAAAAAAGGCTGCAGAATTAAGAAAAAAAGGATTAGATGAAGAAGCTTTAAGATTAGAAAATATGTCAGAAACTTTAAGAGATAATGTTGATGTACAAAAAGAAAAATTTAAATATGACCAAAAATCTGATGCACTCGCAGATGAAATGATTACAAGTCAGAAAGAGGGTCTTAAAGCTTTTACAGATATGAGAGATAAAGCTAAAGATTTTACGAAAATGCTTGCAGCTAATCCAATGAAATTAGTTCAGTTGGCAGCACTTGCAACAGTTGCAGCTATGGTTAAGATGGTTCTTATGATGAGAGAACTTCAAAAAGAATTGGGATTTTCATTACAACAAACTGCTCAATTACAAGGAACTTTGATGGAAGCAGGTTGGGCATTAAAATTTATGGGAATTAGCGGAGAAGAAATAGCAACGACTGCAAAGGCAATTATGGATGAATTTGGTAGTATGGGGAATGTTTCAAAAGAAACATTAGTAACTATGGGTGAATTACATGCTACATTAGGTATTGCAGGTGCAGATGCAGCAGTTCTTCTTGGAATGATGGAAGGTGTTTCAGGTGAAAGTAGAGAGACATTACTTAATCAAATGAAAATTGTAGGAGAACTTGCTCAAGCGGCAGGTGTAGCACCAGCAGCAGTTATGGCAGATGTAGCAGCAAACACAGATTTATGGGCAGATTATGCACAGGATGGTGGTGAAAATATAATGGAAGCTGCAATACAGGCAAAAGCACTTGGACTTAATTTAGGTGTAGTTTCTAAAATGGCTGATAGTTTATTAGATTTTGAAACATCAATTCAAGACTCAATGGAAGCTAGTATGATGTTAGGTAGAAATATTAATACTGATAGAGCTAGACAGTTGGCACTTGAAGGTGATTTGGCTGGAATGCAAAAAGAAATTTTAAGTCAAGTTGGAAGTGAAGCAGAATTTAATCAAATGAACGTTCTTCAAAGACAAGCTTTAGCAAAAGCATTTGGATTGTCAACTGCAGAATTAAGTAAAATGGTTAGAGAACAAGAAAAATTAAATGAAAGATGGGGAATAGTTAGTTGGTTCTTAGCACAAATTGGTAAATTAACTGGAATGTTTAGAAAATTAAGACCTATTTTAGAAACTATGGGTGTTATACTTGGAATAGTATTATTACCATTAGTAATTAAATTAGGTATTATAAGTATTAAAAATACGTGGAAATCTATAGCTGCGAAAAAAGCGGAGTTAGGTATTGATTATAAAACAATAGCAAATGATATGAAAAAATTTGCTATGCGTCTAGCGTCGCTTCCAATGAAGGCTAAAGATCTTGCACTTACTATAGCAGGAAATGTGGCTAAAGGAACTAGGAATGTATTGGAAGCAATTGGAAATACAACAGCAGTTACATATCTTGGAACTTTGATTGCAACAACTGTAATGAAAGCTAAAGATATTGCACTTACTATAGCAAGAAATGTGGCTATGGGTGGTTTTTTAATAATAATGGGAGCTATAACTATAGCTACTTGGTTAATGACAGCTGCACAATGGGCACTTAATATTGCTTTGAGTGCAAATCCAATCGGATTGATTATTATAGGTATAATTGCTTTGATAGCAGGAATTGTTTTATTAGCAAAGAAACTTGGTGGATTTGGAAAATTGGCTTCAATTGCATTTAAGATAGCTTTTGCACCGTTATTTTTAGCTTGGGAAGCAGCGAAGTGGCTTGGTGATAAACTAAAAGGACTTTTTGGCGGTGGTGGAAAGGCACCAGCAGCGGCATCACCAGCAGTATCTATGGCAGAAGGTGGGATAGTTACTAAACCAACAACTGCAACAATAGGTGATGCAGGTCCCGAAGCAGCAGTACCATTAGGTAATAAATTTGATTTAACAGTAGTTGAGGAAAAATTGGATCAGTTAATTGCACAAGATGCAAAACTTATGAATACCTTAACTAAAAAAGTCGGTGATATGGGAGTGAATGGATAATGTCTTTAGTTGAAATGACAAGTAATTTAGCAATAGGTGCAGGCACACCTTTAGGTTCGCCTGAGGGTAGGCATACCGCTGGTCCTGAATTAGGTGTAACAAATGTTATACCAGATATAGACGCGACTGGCTTTACTATTAATCATAATTCACTCCCAACACAATTTACTTTTGCTAATCTTCCACAAATAGGATTGATGGAAGCATTTGGAAAAGAAGGTGTTGATGTTTCAGTTATGTCAAATCCACCATTAAAAGAAGGTGTTGATGTTTCAGTTATGTCAAATCCACCATTAAAAGAAGCAGTTATTACGATAACACCACAAGAGTTTACGGTTAGAGGATATACAGTTACAGGTGATAGAGCAAATAGAAATATAGGTGGTACTGATACTGAAGAATTTTCTACAAAACGTCTTAGTAAATTTGATATAGAAAGACGACATAATTTTAGAACACCAAGTGAATTTAGACGTGATGCAGATCCAGGACTTCAATTGTCATCTAGACAACCTTTTGTATTGAGAGGGATAGGTTCTAATTGGGGTCCTAATGATATTGGTAGTATTGCTATTGCTGGATTACAGCAAGCAGTGGTTGGAAATATTGGAGTTATGGATTCTGTTTCGGCTTTAGGAGCAGGTGGGGTTTCTGGCTTAGCCACTGCAGTAGGTGGTGGAGTAACAAGTGATATGTTTAAACTGGCAGATATGATTACTGAAGGACTTTTTATTAGAGGTGGAATGGTTACAGCAGCATCAAGGACAGCAGCAGATGAAGCAAGAATAATTAAATTTATGTTGAGTCCACGAGGACTTGTATTTATTGGTAAACAATATTTGTTACAGTCTATGAATCCAATGCAAGCACAATTGGATAAAAGTGGTGCACCAATAAAAAGTTCAAATACTCGGTTATATTTTCCAGGTTCACTTTTAGCTTCTTTACCTCCAGGATCTCATATGGTTAGACATTGGGGTGTAGATGCTATAGCTATGATGAAAAATATTAATCTTGGTATAAGTAAATTTGTTGATGCAGCAGGAAATGTTAGTGCTTTTATGAATAAAAATTATCCTGATTTGGTGGCGAGTGTTAAGGGAACAGCGATTAACATTAAGAATAAAGTAGTAGATGTTACCGCACCAGTTGGTGAAAAGTTAGATTCTATTGCGGCATCCGCATCACAAACTAAATTAGGACAAGTTCTTGGAAAAGTAGGAGCAACAGTTGGTACTATTATAGGTAATATTGCTGATTCAGTTTCTGCAAGAATTTTTCCATTTGGTCCACCTTTAAGAGCAGTAGATAGTGCAAGGGATATTGTAAACTTATATAATCCTAAAGCTATGTATGCTGGTACTTCACATAATGTACAGCCTGACCATAAATTACGATCATATCCACGGGAAAAATCACAAATTGTAAAAGGTAATTTGTGGACGGGTATAGGGACTAAAGTAGGTTTACTTGCAACTACATTAGCTGATGGAAAGACTAAAATACTACAACCTACTGTTGTAAAATTATTAAGTTCAGATACATCAATAGAAACAAATGCGATAAGTGTTGAGAAAAAAGGATCAAAAATTTACGATGGTATGATTTATGGTGGTATGACAGATGCTCATGAGAGTGGAATTGCAGAATTTTCTGCTCCAAGTGGAAAATTAATAGATAGATATTCTACTTTAACATATGGTCATTTGAATGGAGATCATAAATATCTTGATGGATATGATAAAATACTTTCACCAGGTGAACAAAATATAGTAGGTTCAGTTGGTACTGTACAACCAGAGAATGCAGAAGATGTTGCAGATGAGACTATGGCAGCAAGAGCTAAAGCTGCTAAAATACATAAAGGTGTAGGTGGATGGACAGATAGACATTCTGAAGGAATAACTATTGCAGTAGATTCTGAATTAGGTGTTGTTAAAAAACAATCTGATAAATTTGATACAGATTTAGCAGATAAAGCTAATTTACATCCTTATGGTTCTGAAGAATATGATGAAGATTTTATACCGTTTAAATTTAAAGATGTGGTAAATAATAAATATATTATTTTTAGAGCAATACTTGGTGGAATAAGTGATTCTATATCTCCAGAATGGGGTGATGAAAGATTTATTGGCAGACCTGATAAGGTATTTGTATACAAAGGTGCAGATAGAACAATAAGTTTTGATTTTAATGTATATCCAAAGACAAAACAAGAGTTACCTGTATTATGGGATAAATTAAATTATCTTGTTGGACTTTGTTATCCAGCATGGAATACAAATAGAATGGTTGCTCCGTTTATTGAATTGTCACTTGGAGATATGTATCAATCAACTCCAGGATTTCTTGCAAGTTTATCAATAGCAAGTCAAGAAAGTTCAACGTGGGAATTAGATAAAGGTTTAAGAGTTCCTAAGTATCTTACGTGTTCTTGTTCTTTTAGATATATTGGAAAGTATAGACCTTCAATGATAGGTAAACATTTTGATTTTGATTGGATATCTAGTGATCAAGAATTTGATTCATTTGCTAAAGATCCAGCAACAACTACTGATTTAACATCACCAGTACGAAGAGGATATGAAGGTTTATTTCCTATATCACCAAATCCAGCTACAGAAACTAGTGGAATTAGTGATGACAAGAAAAATGAACAAGCGGTGAAGGGTTAAATTATGCCAAGCAGATATGAATTTACAAAAGTAATGAGAAACAAAAAAGGACAAAGAGTTTATAAACCAACTTTATATCCTAATATTCCCCTAGACGATAATGATATTTTTTTATGGACAACTGATGGTGATAGATTGGATAATTTAGCTTTTAAATATTACAAAGATACTACCTTATGGTGGATTATATCTAAAGCAAATGATAATATATCATATGGTAGAGTTGCTTTGGAAGCAGGAATACAAATTAGAATTCCTATGAATATAGAAAAGGCATTAAAAGATCTTGAGTTATTGAATAATAAATAAGGATGAGACATGTTTCAGTTAAATCCTATAGATAGAGATATAAGAAAAGAGTTACATTTCAGAGAAGCTTCAATTGCTAAAACAGTTTTACAATCTGCAAAAGATCCTCAAACTGGAAAATCTAATGAACTTGCAGCTTCATTTTATCCTCTTGGAACAATATGGATTAAAATGACTTCTGTAGTTGAGACACCAAAGTCGCTCGGTGGTGTTGTTATGTTAGGGGGGGAAATGTTAGATCCAGATGGAGATCAATCATTTTCAAAGATGAGGCATGGTTTTGATGAAATATATACACAACCAATCACAGACGGTGAAGGTGATATACAACCTTCTTATTTTCGACCAATGGCTGGAGTTAAAGGTTTAAGTTCTACTTATGATGGTGGAATGAAAGCAATTAGAAATGCAACAGTAACTTGGTCATGTTATAGTTTAAAAGAATTAAATAGACTTACTCCTTATTTTTTATCTCACGGAACAAGTGTTCTTTTAGAGTGGGGTTGGACTTCTAACTTAGTAGGTCAAACTTTTACATTTGAAGAGATTAAAGAAGGTCAATGTTATACTAATATACAGGATAAGATTTTCAAAAATGGTGGAAATTATGATGCTATGTGTGGAATTGTAAAAAACTTTACTTGGAGTCTTAGAGATGATGGTGGATTCGATTGTACTACTGATGTAGTTGCTATGGGTGTAAGTATGATTGATAGTAAGGTTAAACAAGCTGTTGACCTTGATTATGCTATACAAGAAAGAGTAGAAGAAGATGGTAGTAAAGTATCATATAAAATGATTCCAAAGGTTACAATGCCAAAATATATAAAAGATTTATCTAGTCAATTAAAAGAATTTGCAGAGAAACCTGGTAAAGGTGTATTATTTATGGAAAAGGAAGGTGGTTGGTTACATTTTGATGTAGATATAGGTCCTTATGTTACATGGGGATGGATGGAAGATAATATTATAAGTAAATTTCTTTCAAAAGTTAATACGCGTACTAATTTAATTATATCTGATATGAGAAGTATAATTAAAGGAAAAAGTACAATAATAATGAATCACGAAAAATTATTAACAACAGATAGAAAATCTTTTATAGTACCCGGACAGTGGCCAGCAGAAAGTATTCGTGATTCTCACTTAGGTGATGTACTGGACAATGTACAAGAAGATGTGAAAGAAAAGATAGCAGAGAGGAAAAAAGAAGAAGAACCTGATGCATCTACAGGTTGGAGATCGTGGGGTGTGGTACAATTTCTTGGAATTGATAGTGCAGTAGATGCAATACAGTCAGCAGGTGATTTTATAGTAGATGCAGCGGCGGTTGGTTGGGAAGCTATAAAAGCAGTTGTTGAAAGTCTTGGAGATGATTTTCAAGAGGAAGTTACAAGAGAAGTAGCTAAAAGGGTTAATGATGAATTTGATAAATTTGCAGTTTCAGATAACTTGGAAGATGGTGGTTATTTAAGAAATTTACTTATTCATTGGAAAACTATTGAAAGAGCATTTGGTGAAGTTGCAACTGTAGAAGCTGGATTTAAAAATTTATTTGAAGAATTAAATAAAGATTTTGGTCTTTGGGATTTTTCAATAACATCTGATCAAAATAATACTGGTAGAATGATGGTTATTGATATAAATTATGTTAATAATTCAATAGAAAGTTTGTTAGAAGATGAAAGTAGATTTGAAGATGGTGAAGTAAAAGGAAGATTATTTAAGTTTAAAACTTGGAGAGAAGAATCAATAGTAAAAGCTCAGGGAATGGAAGCTAAATTACCTTCATCTATGGCAACGGCTGCTATGTTGGGTAGAAATACAAAAAGTGAAACAGTAGGAGAAGAAGATCCCCAAGGAGAGGGTGCAGGCGCTATGAATAAAGATAAGCCAGATCCTATTTTAGGTCCGATGCTGCAAGGATGGAAGTTTCCAAGTTTTGGTCTTATGGATCCAAATCCAGATGAAGGTGCAATACCACCTTTAACAATAGAAGCAGGTCCAACATTAGGTGAATTAACACCAGATGATGAGGATGAAGTAATAATAGGTACAGAGGGTGCAAGTGGTGCACAAAAAGGTGGTGGTGGTTCTGAAGATGACTCTAAAATAGATACTACTGATTTTCAGAAAGTTGTATCAAATATAAAAGCATTATCAGAAGGAGATACCTTACCTGTAATAAGTCATATATATAATCAATATGGTGGTATGAAACCTAAGTATATAAAACAGATGAAAGCTTTAATTCTTGCTGCACCTGGAGGTGCAAATAAAGCTACCGCTGATATATTAGTTCCTATAGATTTATCATTAACATTAGATGGAATCGGAGGGATTTATCCTGGAAATGTATTTACTTCTGATTATTTACCAGAAGACTATAAAAGAACTTGTGTATTTCAAGTAAAGTCAGTATCACATGAAGTAAATGATGCGGGATGGGATGTTTCACTTGAAGGACAAATAAGGATATCAATGAGTAGGATTGCAAATAAAGTAAAAATAGCAAAAGCGGGATAATAAGATATGCCATCAATAAAAAAAATAATTGAAACAACAGAGAGAACTGTAGAAAATCTTATTACTAAAGAAGGTGAATTTCAGTTTCTAAATGGTGGATTTGTACGAGAAGGTGTTCCATATCATATTCATTATACTATAAATAAAAAGGAATATTATATGACTGGACCTGAACATCATCCACTTTTATCTAAGTTAATGATTAGAAGAAAAAATGATTCTATATTTTCACAGTATATAAATGTTTTTCCTGCTAAACGTGAAAAGTATTTAGATGCACATTCTTTTGAATTAACTGAAGGTGATTTAGAAACAGGTTATACTCGAAGGTATTTTGCTAAATTAAAATCTAATCCTATGTCAACACCTATAGAAATAAAAGAAAAAACTTTTAATGGTAAACATAAGAATTATGCTAAAACATCAATAAAGTGGAGATTGAGTGGAACAAAAGATGAAATAGAAAAAAGTAATTTAGCAGCATTTAAATTGGCATCAGAAGATATTCCTAATATAGCTACTAATTTAGATCCTTTAGAATTTTGGGAAAGTGATGCTCCAAGCCATAATAGTGTAGTTAGTGAAAGATTAGAAAAACTTAAAGTATTTAAAGCACCACCAATTGTTGAAGCTCCTAAACCAAAACCACCAGCAGATATACCACCATTACCATCAATGCCTTTGGTTAGGTTATCAAAACCTAAAGGGTTTAAAGTTAGAAATCCTCGATTGCCAGCAAAAAAGAAAATATTAGCACCAACAATTTCAGCACCAGCAGAAACCCGTAATACTGTAAGTATACGGAGAAAAAAGTTATCAACTCAAACTGGTAGAGGAAGACCGAAGGATAGAATGGAAAAGTCATTAAGTCCATTTAAGTCAGTTAACAGAGGATTAAAGGATAAAACTTCAAAGAGTAGAATTAGAAGTACTCCAAAGAGACAACCTACATCAAAAGGAAGAAGCTTACGGGAGTAAAAAATAATGACTGTTTAACATAATTTAGTATACTATATATTATAAAGGTTATAATGATAATAGAGACAGTAAATCAGTTTCGCAGGTTTCATAGTAAATTCAAGACAGAGGATTGTGTAGTAATACCAATCTTTTCTGATACTAACTTGCATCCGCAAGAAAATATATTATCACTTCTTTATATATCCTTCATTGACGGTAAAGATTATATGTTACCATTTAGTCATAGTGAGACAATTAATCTTGATATATCCTACCTTGATAAACTCAACTCAGACAATAAAAAGTATACATTTAATAAAAAGGAATTATTACATGCTATTCATTTGAAAAATGTGATAGATGTAAATCTTCAATATTATATGGAGTATAATGTACCATTAAATGTAGATGAGATTTCTACATTAACACATAACTTTTTTAATAATAAATTTTATAATAGAAATAATTTGAATTCAATTATACCTACAATGAAACACTTAGAGTATTGTAGAAAACTTTCAAATGAATTAAAAAAGCATATTAATTTGCCAGTACATGAGTATTATAATAATGATGTATTAAATAATTTACAGTATATAGAATCAAATGGATTAAAAACATTAAATGATATAGTTTTTAGTGAATATAATTTGTATACTTCTACAGGTCGCCCATCAAATAGATTTGGTGGTGTTAATTTTGCAGCATTGAATAAAAAAGATGGTAGTAGGAAACCTTACATAAGTAGATTTGGAACTAAAGGTATGTTGGTTGAGCTTGATTATGATGCATATCACTTACGATTGATAGGTAATTTAATTGGTTATGAATTTCCTAAAGGTTCAGTTCACGAACACATGGCTGAATTTTATGGGTGTGATTATAAAGAGTCAAAGAATCGTTCATTTAAATATCTGTACGGTCGTATTCCAATAGAAGTGGTTCAAATGAATCCATTTTTCAGTAAAGTTCATGATTATATTAATGAAATTTGGAGTGGTTATAAAAAAGAAGATTTTATAACTTCTAATATTTATAGTAAGAAGATATACAGGAAAAATTTATCAAATATGAATAAGAATAAGTTATTTAATTACCTTATTCAATTGACAGAGACGGAAAATAATATGAGAATGTTAACAGATTTAATTTCTCATCTAAAGGAATTTAAGTATGAAAGCAAATTGGTATTATATAGTTACGATAGTTTTTTGTTTGACTTTAATATGAACGATGGAACTAAGTTTTTAAAAATGGTAAAAAATATTATTGAACAAAATGGTAAATATCCCACAAAAGTAAGCAAAGGAACTAATTATCATCATATGAAAGACATTACAGAGAAATTAGCATGAATACAAATATATCAAAAATAGTTGATGAGTGGTCTTATAGGTTATCATTAATAGAAGGTCATGATGGACTTCCTGATATTGAAAGTTACAGTGACCTTACAGTATTAAAAACTGTATTAACTGATCATAAATGGCCAGTTGAAATTACTTATGAGTTATTATATAATATGGAACATCCTTTATTGAAAGAGGCAGCGGGAAATCCTGCATGGAGAGATATAATTCATGGTGGTGTTGCTAAGAAATATAATAAAATTGGAAAACAATCAAATAATTGGTCTTGGGTTGTAGAAGATGTTGAAGATGAAACGTTTTTAAAAGGTGTAGTGAAGTATATTAAAACTACTTGGAAAGATGATGTACTTGATGCTAAACTTATACAGGGTACATCTAAAGGCGGTACTTTACCTTCACCAATGGAAAATCACAATGGTGAAAGTGGAACTTTTCCTATGATTGTAGTTAAGAGAGCAGAGTCTAATGAATGGAATGCATTTAAAGTAACGAGAGGTGGAGCTGCTAAAGGAAAATCTGGATCAGTTAAGGGTCAGGATTATGAAATGGGTATTGTTGTTGAAATGAATAAGTTAAAAAATCCAAAATATGACGATAAAACAGCTTGTGAAAAAGGTGATGTACCTTGGGCAGATTATCAAAGATTTTCGGGAAATACAAAGTATTTAACTACAGTTAATAAAATAGCAGTAGGAATACCTTATGTAGATAATATGAAATGGTTTGGTACTGGTCAAGCGAAGAAAAATCACTATGGAAATTTGGAGAAAGGATTTAGTGCTGGAAATAAAACTCCAAAAACTGATTTATATGCGTCAGGTAAAAAAAGTTATATTTCTTTAAAAAAGAAAGGTGGATCACAATTAATGAGTGGAACAGCTGATGATGCTAAGGGTGTACTATTGGCAGCTGAAGCTTTTACTAAAGAATATAATCCAGAGATAGATACTGCGGCTGTTTCAAAGATTGTTAAACTTATTGAAGATGATTTTGCTAGGAATGTGAAAACACCACATACTATAACGAAAATTCAACAAAATTTAAAAGCAGCGTGGATCCCACATAGGTCAGCTGAATTAAAAACTCTTACATCTAAATATAAATTTTCACAAAGTAAATTAGAAAGACATGCTCAAGCTGAAGGAATCTTATTAAATATATTTGATAAAGGGGGAAAGTGGGAGTATGTAGATAAGAAAAATCCTGGATGGTTTTTGATAGATGAAAAAGGTAATAAGATAGTTGATGATATTAAAATGAAAGATTTTACTAAATGGTTTAAAGTTTGGATAAAAACTCAGGGTGCAGAACTTTCTAAGGAAATGGAGTTTTTTGTTGATAAAGCAGTTGATCACAGAAAAATTCAGGAAGAGCTTGTTAATGGTATATTTCAGTCAAAAGTATTTAAAAAGTGGTGTGTTTATGAAGCTGCTAGTGGGAATTATAAATATTCAGGTAATATTGGAAAGGAACATGTAGCTGATGCGCAGGCTAATGCTCTTCTTGTATTTGATGATGGTGGAATAAAAGAATGGGAAGAAGATTTTGAAAGTTATGCTAATAGTCATGCTGGTAGTGTTAAACCAACAGTAGGTTTTAAAACATCAAAAAAATCCAAAAGTTCTTCAATTAGATTAATGTTACCTCCAGAAAAAGAACTTACTGAAGGTAAGTATATTGAAGGAAGCCCATCTAAATTTGAAAATAAAGTATCAAATATTGTTGAGGATGAACTTGTACTTTTTAACGAACAAATAGATAGTGGATTGGATATTTATTCGGAATTATTAGAAGAAGGATTAAAAGATATGTGGAAAAAGACTAAAGCTAATCTTAAAAAAGCGGCTAAAAAAATAGAAGCAATAGCTAAGAAATTTTGGGCTTGGTTAAGTAAATTGATAGAAGGATTTTATAATAAAGTAATTAAAAAAGCTGTTGAGCAATTAAAAATTTGGGGAAAAGAAGGAGCTAAAATTTTAGCATCAAACTTGGGTCTAGAACCTCTTAAATCCAATAAAGTCGAAATTAATTTACCTTAATATTATGAAAACCCAACTACTTTGTACATTCGCTAAACGAAATAGGTTATATGATATAATTGATTTAATTATAGAATGTAATGATATTTTGTTCGATAAGGTTTATGTATTTCAGAATGAAAAAGATCATCATCAATTAATATGTACATACAATGTAGAGTTAACAGATGATTATATAGACAATGCAAGAGATACAATATCGTTACATAGAAAGAAACAGACTAATACTTTATATACTATTAATGCTCTTAACGAAATAATTCGGAAAGAGAATAAAGGGGTTTTAGATAAAACTTTTCCCGTACCTTGGGAAAATTATCACAATACACTTTTACTCACAAATGAAGAAGGTATAAACATCATTCCTACAAGGATTTATACTATTATTGATGTTAATGCGTGGGATAGAACAACTGTAATTTAAATAAAATAAACCAGTGTTTTGGGAAATTAGACTTATATATATAATATCAGACCATAGTATATATGGTTGTGTTTTTTGAAAAATTTGAAATGGGACGCATCAGCAGGCATGTTGATGTGGGGTTGACTGAATAACAGGTTTCGATAAGGGCTTGTAATGTATCCCGATTCTTCTTGTGGTAGAAGAGTATTCACCTAAATGTTGGTAATACTGGATGACAATCTATGAGGGAGTTTGAGTCAAACTAACTTGAAAAAGTAGCCTACTTTTTCGCTTCACTGGGAGTACCCGAAAGGAAATCTCCCTGAGAACTGGCCGAATAAACCGATCTTTGAGGGTTAAGGCAGTTGTTTAGAAGTTGTATTCGCCTCAACGATGTTAATAGCATTGAGAGAGAATCGTAGTAACTTTCGGAAACAAAGTGTGAAGGCAAAAAATCAGAGTGATTCGATGTGGAATGGCTTTTCCACACCCCCAAAATTTCAAAACTCGGAGGATAACCGATGACATAAGTATAATACACTAAACAGAGACGAGGTTTGACAGTTACCAAATTAAAACTGTTGGTGGAAAACACCTAAAAGTTTAGTGTATCGGATGGTATCTAAAGAGGGACGGCGGCGGGCAAAAGTTTTAAAAGTGGCTCAAATTTTCAGTTTCCACCATATTACCAAACTTGAAAATAACGGGCCACTTTTTTTTATATATTAAAGGATGCGGATAAAATGGGAGAACATTTAGAAGTGAGTGAAAAACCTAAGAGGTTTTGCTCAAAATGTAATAGAGAAGTTTATCAAACAGTCCATTGGTCTGATGGATATCATAGTGATTGGTACTTTAAAAATAATAAGATCTTTTGTATAGAATGTTATAAAAATAACGTGGATTTAAAGTAAACTACTTGATATATATTACTGTAAATGGTTACACTTGGTAATCATTGAAAAATACTAAATAAATAATAAATAATAAGGAGATATCAAATGGATATTAACGCAATCAAGAAAAGATTAACTCAACTTCAAACTACGAATACTCGTACTTCAAATCTTTGGAAACCTCAACCAGGCAAAACCTTAATTAGAATAGTACCTTATAAATTCAATAAGCAAACACCGTTTATTGAACTATTTTTTCATTATGATATTGGCGGTAAGAGTTACTTATCACCAATCAGTTTTGGTCGTCCAGATCCAATTGAAGAATTTGCTGATAAACTAAAGTCATCTGGTAATAGAGATGATTGGAAATTAGGTAAAAAGTTAGAGGCAAAAATGAGAACTTTTACACCTGTAATTGTTCGTGGTGAAGAAAAAGAAGGAGTAAAATTCTGGGGATTTGGTAAAACAGTTTACCAGGAACTTCTTTCAGTTATTGCAGATCCAGATTATGGTGATATTACAGATCCAGTAAATGGTAGGGATGTAGGAGTCGAATTCAAAACAGCCGAAGAAATCGGTGCTTCGTTTCCTAAAACAACTATTAGAGTTAAACCCAACCAAACTCAGATTACAGAAGATGCAAAGGAACTTGAAACTTTGTTAAATTCACAAAAGGATATTCGTGAAATTTATAACGAACAAACTTATGATGAATTAGCAGAAGTTTTACAGAAATGGCTAAATCCTTCTGAAGATGATGAGGAAACTGATACTAAAAAAGAAACTGAAAAGTCTTCTACAGTATCTACCTTACAAAGTAATACAACTACTTCTGATGCATCCGCAGCATTTGATGACCTCTTTAATAGTTAAAGAGGAGAATTTAAATGTCTGTAAAAGATGAATTAGCAAGTGTATTAGCTGATAATCTTAACAAACAATTCAAAGATACCAAAGTTGCTTATTTTTTAGACGGTTCTGATACAACTCCTACAGATATAAAGGATTTTGTTTCAACAGGATCAACTCTATTAAATTTAGCAATTTCGAATAAACCTAATGGTGGTATTGCAGTAGGAAGAATCACAGAAATTAATGGTTTAGAATCGAGTGGTAAATCTTTAATTGGTGCTCACATTCTTGCGGAAACACAAAGAAAAGAAGGAGTAGCAGTTTATATGGATACTGAGACTTCTGTGAGTAGAGAATTTCTTGAAGCTATTGGAATAGATGTAAGTAATATGTTGTATATACATTTAGAAACAATAGAAGATATTTTCGAAGCCATTGAAAAAATTGTTGTAAAGATTCGTGAATCAGATAAAGATAGATTAGTAACAATCTTGGTTGATTCTTTAGCAGCAGCTACTACTAAAGTAGAGTTAGAGGCTGATTTTGAAAAAGACGGATGGGCTACATCTAAAGCTATTATCATATCAAAAGCGATGAGAAAGATTACTCAAATGATTGGTAGACAGAAGATAGCTTTAGTATTCACTAATCAACTCAGACAAAAACTCGGAGTAATGTTTGGAGACCCTTGGACAACAAGTGGTGGAAAAGCATTACCATTCCACGCTTCAACACGTATCAGATTGAAAAATGTTGGACAAATCAAAGATAAAAAGACTAATACAATCGGCATGAAAATGAGAGCTCAAGTCATTAAAAATAGACTAGGTCCTCCCATGAGGCATGCTGATTTTAATTTGTACTTTGAAAGTGGTATTGATGATGATGGAAGTTGGCTACAGGTCTTAAAAGATCATAAATTGTTAAAACAAGGTGGTGCTTGGTATACGATGAATGACCATCAAGGGAATGAAATAAAGTTTCAATCTAAAGATTGGTCAGAACAGTTAAAGGATACTGAGTTTAAAGAGTATTGCTATAATTTAATTTGTAGTAAAGCGATTCTTAAATACGATAAAAACTTTGGAATTGATGATATAACTGTAGCAGAAGAATCTGATGAGTAATGATAGATACATATCTATATTAAATGAAATAAGAAAACACGGCGGCGAGATAGATTCAGGGAAGCCTGATGATAAGGTACTGATAATAGATGGCCTGAATACCTTTATAAGAGTATTCAGCGTTATACCAACTCTCAATGATGATGGGATTCACGTTGGGGGAATAGTTGGTTTTTTGAAGTCAGTCGGTTATGCAATTAAAATGCTCAATCCCACCCGATGCATAGTTGTATTTGATGGTAAAGGGGGGTCTGTCCGCCGCCGTAAGTTATATCCAGAATATAAAAAGAAGCGTAAGACAAAGATACGTCTTAATAGAGCTAATGATTTTTCTTCTGTAGATGATGAACAAAAGTCAATGTTTATGCAGGTTCAACGTTCTGTTGAATATCTTGAACAACTTCCTATAACTATACTATCAATAGATAATATAGAGGCTGATGATACCATAGCTTATATTTCAACTAATGTATTACCTAAAAGTGATATTATTATAATGTCAACTGATAAGGATTTTTTGCAGTTAGTAAGTGATAGAATATCTGTATGGTCGCCTACCAAAAAGAAACTATATAATCCCGAGCTGGTTAAAGAAGAATATGGTGTAACACCCAATAATCTTCTAATGTGTAGAATCTTTGATGGCGACCAATCAGATAATATAAAGGGAGTATTAGGAATTGGAACTAAAACTCTTGTAAAGAATTTTCCTGCTATGAAAGATGGTTCTTATTATAGTGTTGAAGATATTATAAAAACTGCAGTAGCAAAACAAGATACCGAAAGTGGAAATTTTTATAAAACTATTTTAGAACAAAGAGATACAATGTTTCTGAATCGTAGATTGATGCAGTTACATGAGGTGGATATTTCACAGCATCAAAAGTTAAAAATACTTGATACAGTTAATAAACCAATTTCTAAGTTAGTTAAGCATAAATTTCAAACAATGTTTATGGATGATAAGTTATATTCAACGTTACCAAATTTAAATAGTTGGTTAGCCACTTCGTTTAATAAATTAAATAATATGGCAGAAAAGTCTTATGGGAAGAAAACGTAAATATTTTACAAAAAAGGAAAAGCGTGAAGCTCAACGAAAATGGCAGATGGAATATTATGAACGTAATAGTGAGCAATTAAAAAAAGAAGCTAGAGATAGATATAAATTAAAACGTGTAGAAAAAATTAAAGAAGAAAAAAGAAAAAAATTATATGGCGAATGATTCTAAATTAACACGCTTTGGGCAACAATTTCAAATAAAAGTAATATCATCTTTATTGGAAGATAAAATATTTTTACAAACTATTCATGATATTATTGAGAGTAGTTATTTTGAATCTGATGCAAATAAGTGGTTAGTTGGAACTATTATAGGATATTATTTAAAATATAAGAGGTCTATTACTCTTGAAGTAATGAAAGTTAAAATAGATGGTATAGATGATGATGTTTTAAAAGTTTCAGTTATAGAAAATTTAGGAAATGCTTGGAGAAATATTAATGCTACGGATTTGGAATTTATCAAATCACAAACTATAGATTTTTGTAAAAATCAAGTTCTTAAAAGTGCTATAGTACAGTCAGTAGACTTATTACAAAATAGAGATTATGATGGTATTAAAAAACTTATAGATGATGCACTTAAAGCTGGAGCAGAGAGAGATTTAGGTCATGATTATACTACGGGAATTGAAGATAGGTTACTTAAAAGTGTTAGGAATACAATAACAACTCCTTGGGATTCTATAAATGATATAATGGATGGTGGATTAGGTAAAGGTGAATTGGGTGTAATAGTTGCACCTGCAGGTATTGGTAAAACTTGGTGTTTACAGGCTATAGCTGCTAATGCATTAAAAAAAGGATTAACAATTGTTCATTATACATTAGAGTTGAATCAAGAGTATGTTGGATTGAGATATGATTCAATTATTAGTGGTACACCAACGGCTAATATAAAATTTTATAAAGATGAAGTTCAAAAGAAAGTTGAAGCAATGAAAGGAAAACTTCTCATTAAATATTTTCCAACGAAATCTGCTTCAGTTCAAACTTTGTCAGCACATTTAAAAACAATAGAATTACAACAGATAGAGCCAGATATTGTTATTGTTGATTATGCAGATATTTTGAGAGGTGTAGGTACAGAAAAAAGGCATATTTTAGAAAATATTTATGAAGATTTGAGAGGATTAGCAGGAGAATGTGATTTACCAATTTGGACTGCATCACAGGCAAATAGAAGTTCGTTGGAAGAAGATATAATTGATGCATCAAAAGTTGCAGAGGCATATAGTAAAGTGATGATTGCAGACTTTGTTATATCAGTTAGTAGAAAAGTTGCTGATAAAATAGCAAATACAGGTAGATTTCATGTGATTAAAAATAGATTTGGACCTGATGGTCTTACGTTTCCAGCTATGATAAATACAAATATAGGTAAAATTGAAGTTTATGAAGCGAGTACAAAGGATGGAAAAACAGTACAGGGTAAAATGGATAACTCAACAGAGTATGAGAGGAAGCAACTTTCAACTAAATTTAAAGATATGAATGTTGATGTGGAAGGTTTTGAATAGATTGGAGTATATATTATATTTATCAAAGTGAGTAACATAGTTTATAGGAAAAGTTTGTAGCAAGGAGAAATAGTTTATATGGAAAAGTTCCAATTGTCTGAAAATTTTATAGCAAAGTACAAAAGAAAAAAGCCACCATTTGGTTTTAATGGCTTAGGTGAATTAGTTTATATGAGAACGTATTCTCGTGTTAAAAAAAATGGTAAAAATGAGAGATGGTGGGAAACAATTCGTAGAGTTGTAGAAGGAACTTATTCTATGCAGAAACAATGGATTGAATCTCATCAACTTGGATGGAATGCATGGCAAG